>JANGEZ010000031.1:0-4618 GCA_031838355.1 Candidatus Methylomirabilis sp. bin48
TCAGGATGATGTCATCCTGATCCCCATCTCCACGGCCAAGAGGAAGGTGCTTGGAGTGAGCCAGGCCAATGCCAGGGCAGTGGGGGCGATCGTGGTGCAGGCTCGCGGCCCGACGGTAATGCATGAGGCTGAAGAACAGGTAGTGGCCCTCCTCCGGCAGCGGCACCGCCTGCAGCCGGAGGAGGATAACGACTTCACCGTGCGGAACCTCGTGGAGGTGTTTGGCGCCCAGGAGCAGGCGGCCCGGGTGATGTCGATCCTGCTGGGCGCCATCGCCTCGGTTTCGCTGGTGGTAGGCGGGATCGGCATCATGAATATCATGCTGGTGTCCGTGACAGAGCGAACGCGGGAGATCGGGCTGCGGTTGGCGGTAGGCGCCAGGGCGCACGACATCCTGACGCAATTCCTCGTCGAGGCGGTCACCTTGTCGCTCATCGGTGGCCTGGTCGGGATTGCGCTAGGCCTCTCGGTCTCGATCCTGATCTCATACTTCGCAATGTGGTCTACCCAGATTAGCGGAGGCGCCGTCCTGATGGCCTTTGCTTTCTCGGCGTTGGTGGGGATTTGTTTCGGCTACTACCCGGCCCGCAAGGCCGCCTTCCTCGACCCGATCGAGGCGCTACGATATGAGTAGGGGCGCCGCTTGCTGCGCCCGGTGCGAGGTAAATCCCCCCCGTGCCCCCCTTTATCAAAGGGGGGTTAGGGAGGATTTGGTGCGGGGTCCGATGTAGGGGCAGCCCTTGTGGCTGCCCGAGGTGCGATGAGCGATCCGGGGTTTGAGTCGTTCGAGACGACGGCGGATGTCGGGATCATGGCATGGGGCGAGACTCTGGAGGAGCTCTTCGCCAACGCCGCCCGAGGGATGTTTGCGCTTATGGTTGATTCCGAAACAGTGCGCTCCACCGGCCTCCTTCCTCTTGAGGCGCGGGGAGGAGATCTGCCATCTCTGCTGGTTGCCTGGTTGAACGAGCTCATATACCAATGCGAGGCGGAAGAATGGGCCCCCTCAGACGTGCGAGTGGTGGCGGTCGAAGGCGGACACGCGAGTGGAGAGCTGACGGGAGAGCCGGCAGAGGCGGGGCGGCATCGGTTCAAGGGCGTGGTCAAGGCCGCGACCTATCACCTCCTCGAGTGTCAAAAAGACGGTGATCGCTGGCGAGCCCGGGTGGTGTTTGATGTGTAGCCTTAGCGATGCACCGCCACGCCGACCTTGGCGCACCAGCGCTCGACGGGGCAACGACTACAAAAGGGAGAAATCGGTCGGCAGAGGTTCTGACCGAACGGGACCAGCAGGTCGTTGTAATAGATCCAGTGCCGCTTCGGCAGTTTCAGTCGGAGAGCCATCTCGGTTTGCTCGGGGGTTTTGGTGCTGACGTAACCCCAGCGATTCGAGATCCGATGAACATGCGTGTCGACGCAGATCCCCGGCTTTCTGTAGCCGACCGTCACGACAAGGTTGGCGGTCTTCCGGCCGACGCCGGTGAGGCTGAGGAGCGTCTCGATCGTATCGGGGACGCGCCCACCGAATCGGGTGAGTAGGACCCGGCAGACCTCCCGGATGGTTCGGGCCTTTGTCTTGTAGAAACTAACCGGGTAGATTGCCTTGGCGATCTGTAGCTCGCTGAGCGCGAGCATCGTGTCAGGCTGATCGGCAAGCCGATACAGGCGCTCCGAGGCTTCACCCGTGACGGGATCCTTGGTCTGCTGGCTCAGGATGCAAGAGATCAGGACCAGAAACGGATCGCGAGACTCTTCGGCGATCTTGCCCACGACGCCGGGCTCCCAGACGGAGATCGCTCGGCGGACAGACTGCAAAATCTTATCAATCTGCCTGTTGGTGATCATACTCCCATCCTGGATGGTATCGACCTGGACGCTGATGAAAAGGGTCGGCTATGGGGTTTAGGGTCCGGAGGTCGAAGAGTCCTTAATGAGTTGGATGACCTCTTCAGGGTTATGGGCAATCTTGAGCGTTGCGAGGTCGTTCGGCGTGATCTTCCCTTCGTTCATGACGGGATCGCGGAGCCACTCCTGTAAGCCTCGCCAGTAGTCATTGCCTACCAGAATGACTGGGAACGGCTTGATCTTCCTAGTCTGGATCAGCGTGATCGACTCGAACATCTCGTCCAGCGTGCCATAGCCACCAGGCAGGATGACGAAAGCGATGGAGTGCTTCACGAACATGACCTTCCGGACGAAGAAGTGCTGGAAGTTCACGGGATGGGTCAGGTATCGGTTGGCTTCCTGCTGTTGCGGGAGCTCGATATTGAGACCAACCGAAACGCCACCCGCCTCATAGGCGCCTTTATTGGCTGCCTCCATGGCGCCAGGGCCCCCGCCGGTGATGACGGCATACCCGTGCTGAGCCAACAGGCGGCCGATCTGCTCTGCCATGGTATAGGCGGGATCATCGGGTCCGATATGCGTCGATCCGAAGACAGAGACAGCCGGCGGAATCGTGCCGAGCGCCTCCAGCCCATCGACAAACTCCGCCACGACGCGGAAGATCATTCGAATGTCTTGCGCGGCCAGGCGGTCAAGAGCAAATGGGAATTTCATGCCGGGTCCGTTTTCTCCTTTACCATGATGCCTTCTTGAATAATTGTAACATATCAAATCATGGCCAGATAGTGGCCCCTGCGTTCAAGCTTTGGCGCCGAGGCGCAAGGTGTGGTAAGATTACACCTGAGAAATTACCAGAACGTACGCATAAGGAGAGACGATGCTCGATATCCGCTATCGAATCGACCGGATGAAGGTGCTGCAGGCCCTGAGGGAAAGCGGTCCCACCGAGACCCAGGCGCAGCGGTTGGACGAGCTATGCCAGGCACGCGATGAGGACGGGATGCTTGCCCTCCTGGAGGGCGCGACGCTGACCCCGCTGGCCAGAAGGACGTTCGAGATCCTCAGACAGGCTCGGCTGGTTGGGGAGCGGCTGACTGAGCTGAGCCGGACCATCCCGCTCCCCCACGAGAAGATTCAGGAGCTCTACCCACAGATGCGCGACATCAAGCTTGAATATGAGCGGTTAACCACAGAAGCTGACAGGGCCATGACGCGGGTCTAACGCGCAGAAATCAGACGGAATTGAGAGAGTGGAGGAGGCAGATGGAGACATCAGTCGTCATTTACGGGAAGGATACCTGACCCTACACCTCGGCGGCCCGGGAGGAGTACGCCAAGCGGAACGTCCCGTTCACCTACCTCAATGTCAAGAACGACCCGAAGGCGCTGGCGCAGATGTTGGAGGTTTCGAAGGGTTCGCGAGAGGTTCCCGTCATTATCGAGAAGGGCAAAGTGACCATCGGATTTGGCGGGACCTGAGCAGTCTAGATACGCCAACGGTCGTTGGCTTAAGTGAGGAAGAGGCATGAAATTTGAAACGCGGCGCAACCTCAGTATAATTTTAGGGTTAGTCTTGCTTGTAGGCTCCATAGTCATGATGCAGTACCTTGTAAAGCTGTTAATCTGGTGGGGGTAAACTTTAGCTCCGGGTTCCGACACCCCCGCAGTAGACCGATACGCACAGCACTTACCCTTCCGATTTTTTCGGACTCTCCCTCTGACGACGTTGCGCTCGCAAAAACCAAGGCTAACCCAGTTTTCCTACCCCTGACAATGATTCCGATCTCATCTGCCGCGAATGGCATTGAGATACGCTTTAAGGAACGCATCCCAGCCGGTCTTCTTGCTGAAATCCAGCCCGGCGTATAGGGGCGATACGTTGGCGCGACTCAGGTTGAACGTATGTTAGGTCGCCGGTCTACCACGGATCGCCTTAACTACGTGCTTAAATATTAGTTCGTGCAAGTTGTGACCTTTATCAGATACTGCCCAGAATAGACCACCGTCGTCTTGCTGCTTAACCTCCGAAAGCAATCCTGCCTCTTTAAGTTTTTTCAGATTCTCCTCTGTTACTTCCGGTCCGCGATATGTTATATGAGGCCTATCCTTGATACCCACAACTAAGAAAAGTTGAATTTGTTGATCGTTTAATGCTTCTAAGCCTCTAAGTTCTTTACTCATATTGGCTAGATCAGCGCTTACACGAAGGTGCATAGCGAACGATCCAATCTTCAACTCCTCAGTCTCTTTGAGTAAATCGAAGAGAGGCTCCTTGATCCTGAAGAGAAAAAAGAGCGTTAATAGCCCGATAATTATGTAAGCTGCTGGACGGCTGCCGTGTTCGATCAGTGCAAGCAGCACATATGGCTTAGGTTTTTCAGCCTGGCTCATACCTTGTGTTTTCAGAGATGAATTTTCCTTATTTGCCATGCGAACCTCCTGCGACCTAACATTTACTCTTTAACTTCTTCTACGAATGGGACCATTCTATTTGAGAGAAGCATGGTGTCAAGGTGTTTTCACCAGAAAGGTCATTTGAGGAAAGGGACCATAAGGTCCCATTGGAGTTGACATGGATGATCCAGGGGCGTATCTTTTGCATCCATGAATGCCACACAGATGGAGCGCCGCCGCGCCAGGGTCGCGCAGTGCGTCGACGACATCAACTTCACGGAGTAGTAATAGGAGAGATGGGAAAACTCAAGGCGATTATCTTTGATGTGGATGGGACGCTGGCCGATACGGAGAGGAATGGGCATCTGGTGGCCTGCAA
>JANGEZ010000032.1:0-6202 GCA_031838355.1 Candidatus Methylomirabilis sp. bin48
CCATTGGCATAGGCGACACACAGCATCGCCCCGAAGATCAGCGCAGTCCAAAGCACCATGATTGCTCCTCAGGCGATCAATGCTCCACCGCAACTACTCCCCGTCCCTGCGGTGCAGGCATAGCAGTGGTTCCCGACCAGGATCTGGCGTCCCTCGATGGCCTGTGCAGCGAGGTCCCAGATCCTCAGCGCCCTTCCCTGTTCATCTCTCAGCAGCATAGCGAGCATCTGGTTGAAATCGCAATCATACACGGACCCTTCCCATCCCACACTCAACAGGTTTCGACACATGACGTGTTCTAAGGTCGCTCGATGAAAGGCCGACTCCAGAAGATTCATGTACCGATCGTACTCCCGGCGGCGCTTCAGGAACTTTTCGAAGCGTCCGATCGGTGCGTTGGTGAGGCAATAGAGACGGGTAAACACAATGCCGTATTTCTCCTGGAGGACCCGTTTGTAGTCCTGTTCCAGTCGCTCCTGTGGAGGCGGCAGGTAGGCGCCCAACGGGTTGTAGACCAGGTGGAGATCCAGTCCCGTGTCCGGCACTCCGTAGCCCAGCCGGTTCAGCATCTGAAGGGCGCGGATACTCGATTCACACGTCCCATCCCCTCGCTGGCGCTTCACGTTCTCTTCGAGGTAGCAGGGAAGTGAAGCGATCAGCTCAACTCGGTTCTCCTGAAGGAATTCCGGCAGGTAGTCCTTCCCTGGCTCAAAGAGTACGGTCAGGTTGCACCGATCGATGACATGACGCTTCAGGCTCACGCAGGACTTCACGAGGTAGTCAAAGTTCGGATTGAGCTCAGGGGCGCCACCCGTAATATCTACGGTGGGGATCGTCGAGCGTTCGAGGAAGCGAAGAACGGCCTCGACGGTCTCGCGTTGCATCATCTCTTTGCGTCCTGGTCCTGCTTCTACATGGCAGTGCAGGCAGGCCTGGTTGCAATACCGGCCCATGTTGACCTGGAGTACGTCAATCTGGCGCTTGCGGAAGCCGTCTCCGATTTCCTTGATCCTCTGGGCAAAGGGGCGCATTCGCTTCCTCCTCGCGTTACGGGCAGCAGCCGGTTCCAGAGCCGCAGCTATTGGGGGAGGTCTCGGTGACGTTGTAGTCCATTCCCTTGGTTTCCTTGGGATGGCGGCGCTCAGTCCGCGCGCAATCAAACACGCCAGCGTTTTCCAGAGGGATCTCTTCTCGAGGCGAAACGAAGATGAACTGATCCTGATACGGTGGTTTGGAATAGAGCTGGTAGGTCTTGTCGCAGACCGCGATTCGCGCGCCGCGAGGGAGGACATGGTTGTCGTCGTCCACCACCTGTTTCCACGGGCCGCGATAGATCACCGCCTGGTTTCGCTCGATGCATGGTCCGTCCTTCCCCTTGTAGGCGGTCAGTGTGATCGAGCGAAACTCGATCCCCTCGATCGTTTGATACGGTTCTGCCCTCATCTCCTCGATATGCATCCCATAGAATCCGGCTGCTTCAAAGGCGCGGAGCAGCTCCTCCTCTTGGAAGGCCCCGGAGACGCAGCCGCTCCACAGCTCCGGATCGGCTCTCAGATGGTCCGGAACAGCCTCATCGCTCACGATGTCGGAGATGGCGATGCGTCCGCCTCGCTTGAGGACCCGATACATTTCGGAGAACAGCCCCCGCTTATCTTCTGACCGCACCAGATTCAGGACACAGTTAGAGATGATCACATCGATCGAGTCATTTGGGATCAGGGGCTGCTCATGTGAGATTCGCTCCTCGAAGTCGCGCAACGCGAAGAGGTCAGGGATGGACCGAACAGGGGTTCGCGCCAGATAGTCGTCCACGAGATCCAGATTGAGTCGGAGGTTCTGAATCTTACCGCGACGAAACTCCACGTTGTGATACCCGAGTTTCTTCCCTACAAAGTCCGGATACTTCCGGGCCAGCGCGAGCATCTCCTCGTTGAAGTCCACGCCGATGACCGTGCCGCTCGGGCCGACGATCTGGGAGATGATGTAACAGGCCTTGCCGCTCCCGGACCCGAGATCGAGGACGGTTTCCCCCTCCCTCACGTATCGCGATGGGTCTCCACACCCGTAATCCTTCCGGATGATCTCCTCAGGGATCACTGCCAGGAGCGATCGATCGTAGCTGACCGGAACACACAAGCCGACCTCAACCTCCCGAGCGGCCAGCCCATAGCGCTTCAGCACCGCCTCTTCACAATCCATCGTCCGACCATTGCCGTTGTTCATCACGATATCTGCTCCTTGTCTCTTGTCCTTCATATGCGCTCCTTCCCCCGCACTCGCGACTCGTGAACTCTCGCCGGTAGGCCATCTTAGGTGGTCTAGGCTTCTATCGTATGGCTAATGTTAAAATGATGCCAGCGAGAAAAACGATTCGCATTCGAGTGACTCAAGCTGAATAGGTCATCTCTTCAGTCCCTCAAACTCAGGGTAGAAGACCAAGCGGAATCACGTCGGCGGCGCGCAGGCAGACCGTGACCATCTTGCCGGCCGCCACCTCATAGCGGCGCACGGCCCGCTCCGGCAAGCGCATTTGCAGCCGGGCCGCCGGCAGGCCTTCCGGTCGCAGCCAGACGACGAATTCGCTGCCCAGCGCAATCATTTCCTCCACTGCGGCCGGCACTGGGTTCTCCAGGTGACTGCCCCAGGGCTTGTCGCTGCGCACCAGCAGGACGTTCTGCGGCAACACCGCGAACTTGAGTGCGCCGTCGATGCCGGGTGGTAACGCCCCGGCGGCACGCAAGGTGTGCGGTCCCCAGTGAAGCAACACTGTGCGCCCCGACGGTGCGGGCTCCGCCTGCGCGTCGAACACGTTAGGGATATCCAAGAGTCGCGCGGCCTCCTCGCAACACGGGCGCGTCAGCACCTGCGCTATTGGACCCGCCTGCAAACATCGCCCATGACGAAGAAGTATCAGATGCGAGGCCAGTTGCGCCGCTTCGTCAAGATCGTGGGTGACGAGCACCACCGTCACTCCGAGTTGTTCATGCAGCCGCCTCAGCTCCACATAGAGCCGCTTCCGCGTGCTGCGATCCACTGCCGAGAAGGGCTCGTCCAGCAACAACACCTGCGGCTCACGGGCGATGGCTCGCGCCAGCGCGACGCGCTGTTTCTGTCCGCCAGAGAGTTCGTGTGGGTAGCGCCCTTCCAGCCCGGCTATGTGCGCCAGGTCAAGGCAACGCATTGTGCGCGCGCTCCGCTCGGACGGTGTCAGGTGCGTAAGCGCCGTCTCCACGTTGCGTTGTACCGTCATGTGCGGAAATAGGCCGTAGTGCTGCGGCACCAGCCCGATAGGGCGTAGCCGCGTGGGAACGTGAAGGCCGCGCCCGCTGTCGCTCCAGTCCTCATCGGCGAACCTCACCCGTTCCCGTCGCAGTCGCAGCAGGCCGGCGATGGCGCGTAGGATGGTGGTCTTGCCGCTGCCGGACGGGCCGACGAGCACCGTAATAGCCCCGGCCTGAACTTTGGCGATGAAATCCAGTGTGGGGCCGTCATGATGGAGATCGACGATGAGGCTCATGCCGTGGATCGCCGTCGCAGGCGCCGGCCCACCCATCCGTAGCTTACTGCGATGGTGACCAGCGAGATTACGAGCAACAGCAGCGACATGGCCCCGGCCGATGCGTGGTCGAAAGACTGCGCCTTGTCGTAGATGGAGATAGCCACCGTTCTCGTCTCGCCGGGGATGTTGCCGCCCACCATCAGCACTACGCCAAACTCCCCGAGCGTGTGCGCGAAAGTCATCACGGTGGCCGAAAGGATGCCGGGCCAAGCCAGCGGCAGTTCGATCCGCCACAGCGCTTGCCAAAATGTCAGGCCGCAACACTGCGCCGCTTCCCGCACCTCCAACGCGATGGTTTCGAAGGCTCGCTGAATCGGCGGCACGGCAAACGGGATGTTGAAGATGACCGAGGCCACCACGAGCCCGGAGAAACTGAACGCAAGGGCGTGGCCGGCCAATTGCTCGTAGAGCTGGCCGAGCGCCGTCTGGCTGCCCATCGCTACCAGCAGATAATAGCCGATGACAGTGGGCGGCAGTACCAGCGGCAGGGCGAGCAGTCCCTCGATCCATGGCTTGATCTTGAGTGAGGTGACGGCCAGCCAACGCGAAAGCGCAAGCGCCAGCGGCAACAGGACGGCGAGCGTGACCAGTGCCAGCATGACAGAAAGCCGGAGGGATGCCCAATCCATCACTGCGCGACCTCGCCCGGCAAAACGAAGCCGTACCGGATGAAGACTTCACGAGCAGCTGGCTTCTGGAGGTACCGGTAGAACGCCGTGGCCACGTTGCCCGCGTTCTTGAGCAGCACCATGCGCTGCTTCAGCGGGTCGCCGGCATGCCATTCGGCCGGGATCAGGGCGAAGGCGCCGAGCTTGGCGACCTCCTGCGCTGTCGAGAGCGACAGCGGTACGATGCCGCCCTGGCTCGACCCGGAGGCGGCGAACTGCATGGCCTGTGAGGCGTTCTCGCCCAGCACAAGCTTGGGCTCGATGGCGGCCCACAGGCCGGCATGCTGCAAGGCGGACCGAGCCGCCCGGCCATACGGGGCATGCTCCGGGTTGGCAACGGCAAAGCGATGAATGTGCCCGGCGCCCAGCGCCGCCTTCAGGCCCTTCAGCTCACTATCGACTGTGAGCTGCGACCCGTGGGGCGCGAATAGAACGATCCGGCCGACTGCGTAAAGCACGCCTCGATCCTTGGTGAGCCCCTTGTCGGCGAGCCCGAACACATAGTTCTCGTCGGCCGACAGGAACATCTGGAACGGAGCACCGTGTTCGAGCTGGGTTTTAAAGGTGCCTGAGGAGCCGCAGACGAGATTGACCTCCCGTCCGGTGTCCTGCTTGAAGCGCCATGCGACTTCGCTGAGGGCAAATTTGAGATCGGCCGCGGCGGCGACGGGCGGCGCGTCGGCAGCTTCAACCGAGCGAAATCCCAGCAGGCACAGCGCGGCGACGCCCAGCTTCATGTAAAGCGCGTTACGCCTTCCCTTCACCGGATCGCTTTTCCTCACCTTTCTCTTTTTTCGGCGTCACATCGATGGCATCTTTCCCCGCCAGCGAATCCTTGAAGCCTCGAATGGCTTTACCCAGGCCACTGCCGAGCGTCGGGAGTCGCGTACTGCCAAAAAGGAGCATCACAATGATCAGCATCACCAGCAGTTCTTGAATCCCCAACCCAAACATGCGCCCTCCTCCCTTGCGACCTCCTACGTGTAGAGGACCCGCTCATAGTTATGCCGACGGGTCAGCTTGGCACCGTCGAAATGCTCCAGAAAGGGAATAGCTGAAGGTGAGAACGAACCCGATGGCTGCTGGACAGATTCAGACATTCCGCGTCTCGTGCGGCCCCTTCGTCTTTTCCTCCTCGCTCACGGTCGGAGGCGCTGCGGCCCTAGAAAGTTCCTGCTTCTGTTTATCCGCCGAGCCTGGTTTCTCCTCCTCAACCGACAACTCAGCGACCAGACCCTCCTTCAGCTCTTCAGAGGCCCGCTTGAACTCCGCCAGACTCCGGCCCATGGAGCGCCCGATCTCCGGGAGCTTCTTTGGGCCAAAGACCAGGAGCGCAATGACAAAGATGACAATCATCTCCGGCATCCCTAGTCCGAACATCGCGCAGCCTCCTTGATAGCACTCATGCCTATATCCCTGCGTCGACCTCACCTATTCTTGCGCCATGGGAAAGACATGCCCTCGTGGCGAGCGAAGAAAGGCTTACGCACCAGTGATCCCTTGGTCAGCACCTTCCGAATGCCGAGTTCCTAGGTGCGAAGTCTAACCGCTTCGCAAACTTGAACCTTGAATATAGAACTTCCCTCACAGCATCTCCTCGATCTTTGCCTTCAGCAGCTTCGCGTCGAGGGCTCCGACGTGCTTGTAATGAATCGTGCCATCCTTCCTGATGAAGAAGGTCTCCGGCACGCCATAGATGCCATAGTCAATGGAGATCTTTCCCTGCGGGTCAGGACCGTTTGGAAAGCTGAGTTTGAGCCGCTCGATGAACGCCTTTGCCTCAGTATCCCGGTCCTGGATATCCACCCCGATAACCATCACCCCTCGATCCCGGTAGGTTTGCCATGCGGCCTCCAGGTGTGGCGCTTCTTCGTAACAAGCCGGGAAGCACCAGGAGGCCCAAAAGTTCAGGATCACGACCTTCCCACGGAGCTGCTCCAGGCTGTTGCTGCTCCCATCAAACATGGAAAGGGCG
>JANGEZ010000033.1:0-8149 GCA_031838355.1 Candidatus Methylomirabilis sp. bin48
TCGTGGAAGCTCACAATGGGGAGGCAGCGCTCGATGCGCTGACTCGACAGCGCCCTGATCTCATCCTGATGGATATTCAGTTGCCCAAGCTGTCCGGCCTCGAGGCGACTCGCAGGATCAGGGCGGATCCTTTGCTCGCCCGGATCCCGGTCATCGCCATCACCTCGTTTGCCCTGAGCGGCGATGACCGGCTGGCCATTGAGGCGGGGTGTAACGCCTATATCGCGAAGCCCTTCCGGCCACGGGACCTCCTGGAGATGATTCGACGCTTCATAGGTCCATGAGAGTACACTGTCGAAACCGGCAGGAAGGGGTTTTGCTGGTGAGTGCAGGAGAGGCCTTTTGCTGGAGGAGAGATGGAAGGGTATCGCACAAAAGTTCTGATCGTCGACGATGATGCATCGGCCAGGAAGATTCTCCAGAGCCGGTTGCGAGCGATGAACGTACGGGTTCTTGTCGCATCCAGCGGCTCTGAGGCCCTGGAGCAAATCCGGCAGGAGACGCCGGCGGTTGTCCTGCTTGACCTGCAGATGCCGAAGATGTCAGGGATCGACGTTCTCAGATCATTGAAACGCGAAGGGCTGGAAGCGACGGTGATCGTTGTAACCGCGCACGCAACCATCGAGACCGCAGTAGAGGCCATGAAAGAGGGCGCCTACGACTTTATCACCAAGCCGGTCGATGTAAAGCATCTGGAGATCGTCCTGGGTAAGGCATTCGAGCGGGAGTCACTGCGAGCACAAAGTCGCTTTTTGCAGACAGAAATGGAAGGTCGCCTCGTTCAGGTAGTCACGGAAAATCCAGCCATAAATAACCTGCTGCAGCTTGCCCGCCGCGCCGCCAGCAGCAGTTCAACCATCCTGATCCTTGGCGAGAGCGGGACAGGGAAAGAGGTCTTGGCCAGAAGCATTCACCGGTGGAGTCCTCGGGCCAACTATCCATTCACTGTCGTCAATTGCGTGGCCATCCCGGACCAGTTGCTGGAAAGCGAGCTCTTCGGCCACGAAAGAGGGGCCTTCACGGGCGCCCATCAGCTCAAAAGAGGGAAGTTCGAGATTGCGGATCGCGGCACGGTATTTCTCGACGAAATCGTGGAGGTCCCGGCAAGCATCCAAACGAAACTGCTCCGGGTCCTGCAAGACCATGAATTTGAACGGGTTGGGGGAACGCGTACGATCAGGACCGACATTCGCGTTATCGCCGCTACCAATGGCGACCTCGAACGAGCTATGCGGGAGGGCGGCTTTCGCGAGGATCTCTACTATCGACTGAACGTCGTCAGCCTGAAGCTACCGCCGCTGAGAGAACGGAAGGAGGATATCCCGGTTTTGATCGAGTACTTCCTGCGAAAGTATGCGGGCGAGTTGAAGAAGCCCGTAAAACTACTTGCCCCAGGTACGCTAGACGACTTGACCGCGTATCACTGGCCGGGAAACGTCCGCGAGCTGGAGAATGTCATTGAGCGGGCTATGGTCTTGAGTACGGGGGAGCAGATCGGCCCCGAGGACCTCCCACCCCAGGTGACCGCAGGTCCGCGCCGCGACACATTTAGAGAAAAGGAGTTTCACGAGGCTGTCAAGGAGTTTAAGCGGTGGGCGATTCAGGATGCCCTCAAGCGTTCGCATGGCAATCAGACGAAGGCGGCAGAGATCCTTGGACTCCAGCGTACCTATCTGGCCAAGCTTATCCGATTGCTTGAGATTAAGACGGTCCCGAGTCTTGTCGAGGAAGATCGCTCTTGACGCAGCCAAAAAGTATGGGCTCTGCGTACCTCTTTTGATTCTCTGTTGTATTCGATTAGGTACTATCTACTGTTGCATCTCTGAAGCCTGCCGAATTTCACCTTCTCGACAGATCCCATATCAGGCAAATAAATCAACTAGATTGCGCCTTATTGTTTATTCCACAATAGATTCAGCCACCGAGATATGATGTGGCACGCTTGTTGCTTAACTAATTGTAGTATCACCGTTGTTTCAATGATCGTTAGTAAGGGTCGTTCAGTTGGCGACCGATTCCCCAACATGCACGTCGCGTCCAATGGGTTGAAGAGGAGAGCCTATCCGATACCCCCCGGATGGCTCTCCTCTTACCCTATCCTACCCTAATCGTCTTCTGATTTTTCTCCTTTAATTGGTCCTGCCGTCTACGAGGTTCTCGCTCTGCTGACCTGACAGGGAGAGGACACCGTCTAGGGGAGATCCCTATTTTTTACTTAACTGGCATCAGTCGGATTTGTTAGAACTTTTGCATGCTAAGCGGTTGGCTTCGGAATCTGTCAACAACACTGAGACACCTGGCGTCCGAATTTAGTTTAGCGCCTCATCGCTCTTGGATACCGGCCTTGGTTTATTGTACGCATTGCAAGAAGTACGGTTTTGCGGTCCGTCACGTGACGGCACAGAACCCGCAACTCCTCACGAAGAAAGATACTCGCCTTCATTGCCAAAAGCTGGTCGGTTTCTACAACTAGTGTAGTGCGCCATAAATCTCTTTACATTCCGTTCGTAGTGAGCTTGTCGAACCATGAACGGAACTAGCCACAATACATCACCCTTCGACAGGCTCAGGGCGAACGGTGAATGTCAAGAAGCGTTGGACTCACTACACGAGAACTGCTCGAAACTTACCTCCTGAATTGTGCCCCACCTGTGGTATACTTTGAACACAGGCGAAACATTGCAGTTGCGGAGCTAAGAGATGAACATCGGCGGTCTTATTGAAGAAACCGAGGTGAGTGCCACGCTTGATCTCGAAGGAGAGATCGAGCGACTGAAAGAAGATTTACATGCAGTGGTGCTCGCACATTACTACCAGGACTCTGAAGTTCAGGATGTCGCCGATTTCGTCGGCGATAGCCTGCAACTCTCCCAGCAGGCGGCAAAAACGAGCGCCGAGGTCATTGTCTTTGCCGGCGTCCACTTTATGGCGGAAACGGCAAAAATCCTGAATCCCTCAAAACAGGTGCTACTTCCCGACCTGGAGGCCGGTTGCTCACTGGCGGAAGGATGCCCAGCGCCTCTCTTTAGACGCTTCCGGCAAACATATCCGGACCACATCGTCATCAGCTACATCAATTGTACGGCTGAGATCAAAGCAATGAGTGACATCATCTGCACATCGAGCAACGCAGAAAGGATCATCAACCAGATCCCGAAGGAGCAGCCGATTCTTTTTGCGCCCGATCAGAACTTAGGTCGCTATCTTATCAAAAAGACCGGTCGTAATCTGGTGCTGTGGCCCGGCACCTGTGCGGTGCACGAGATGTTTTCCGAAAAGAAGCTCGTGCAGCTTATGCTACATCATCCTTGTGCCAAGGTGCTGGCACATCCCGAATGCGAGGTCGGTGTGCTTCAGCATGCCGACTACATCGGATCAACGAGCGGAATCCTGAATTATGTGAAACAAAGCGAGGATACCGAATTCATCATCGCAACCGAGCCCGGCATCATTCACCAGATGGAGAAGACCTGCCCTAATAAGACATTTATTCCAGCCCCTCCAGATGGGGATTGCGCCTGTAACCAGTGCCCCCATATGCGCCTCAACAGCCTGGAGAAGCTCTACCTGTGCATGAAATACCGTGCGCCGGAAATTACGCTGGATGAAGAGCTGCGACTTCTTGCATTACGGCCAATCCAGCGTATGCTGGACATGAGTTAGGACTCTCTCCTTTACTCCCATGCCCCTCTCCCTCGTTCAAACCAGCCGCCGAGAAGCCCTCAAGAGGTTCCTTAGGGAAGATATTGGACAAGGTGATGTGACAACCCTCGCGATTATCCCGCCCGATCAACAGGCGATTGGCCATTTTGTGGCCAAGGCGCCTCTCGTGCTGGCGGGGATCGATCTGGCTATCGAGACCCTCACCCTTTTGGATGGAGGCTTAGCCGTTAAAAGCCGGCATCGTGATGGTGACGAGCTGTGCGAAGGCGATCTGGCAGCATCCGTTCGTGGTCAGGCCAGGGCTCTGCTGACTGGCGAGCGTGTGGCCACAAATCTGCTCCAGCGACTCTGCGGAATTGCTACGCTGACAAGACGCTTCGTTGAGGCTGTCCGCGGAACGCAGGCGAAAATTCTCGATACACGAAAAACCACGCCAGGGCTACGGGTGTTTGAGAAGTACGCGGTCACCGTCGGTGGCGGGATCAATCACCGCTTTGGGCTTGATGATGCGGTCTTGATCAAAGATAACCACATCAGGCTGGCGGGCGGTATCCGCGCAGCCATTGAAACAGCCCGGTTACATGAGAGCCGTTCGCACCGATTTGAGGTCGAGGTCACCACATTCAAAGAGTTGCAGGAGGCTCTCCAATATGACCTTGACGCCATTCTCCTCGATAACATGAATCCGGACATGGTTCAACAGGCGGTGACGTGCGTGCGCGGTCATGAGGGCGGCAGCAAGATCGTGATCGAAGCGTCAGGCGGAATGACCCTCGACAATGTTCGGGCATTCGCGGAAGCCGGCGTCGATTGGATCTCCATTGGAGCCTTGACGCACGCTGCCCCAGCCGTTGACATGAGTTTCAAAATTCACCCCGCGTAAACCGGCCATGAAAACGGATATCCTGATAATCGGCAGCGGCCTCGCAGGATATGCCGCGGCGCTGGCGGCGGCCAAACAGGGTGCTGAGGTCACGCTGCTCACGAGATCGCCTCACCCGGAGGAGAGCAGTACCTTCTGGGCCCAAGGGGGGATCATCTATCAGGGGGCGGATGACTCCCCTCAAAAGCTAGTGGCCGACATTGTTGCCGCTGGCGCAGGCCTGAGCTCGCCCGAGGCAGCGTCGCTGGTCAGTCGTGAGGGCCCTAGGCTGGTAAAGGCCATCCTCATCGATGAGCTTGGGGTTCCGTTCGACGAATCCTCCGAAGATTCAACCCGATGGGATCTGACTGCCGAGGCCGCACATTCACTTCCACGTATCCTGCATCAGAAAGATCGGACCGGATCGGCGATCCAGCGCGCGTTCATCGAAAAGATGGCCTCGTATCCAAAGGTCAAGCTGCTCTGCGCGGCCACCGCAGTTGATCTGCTCACGATTTCTCACCATTCGATCGAACCGCTTGATGTCTATAAACATCCGACGTGCATTGGGGCGTATGTACTGGACCAGGCGAGCGGAGAGATCTTTCCCATCCTCGCGAAGGAGACGATCCTGGCGACGGGAGGACTGGGTCGCGTCTTTCTGCATACCACCAATCCTGCCGGCACCCGCGGCGATGGCATTGCGATGGCCTACCGGGCCGGCACCCGTTGCATCAATATGCAGTACGTCCAGTTCCACCCCACAACGTTCTTCCATCCCAGCGGCCGATTCCTCATCTCTGAAGCGATGCGGGGGGAAGGGGCCCGTCTGGTGGACGGTAAGGGCCGGGAGTTTATGACCGATTATCATCCCGATGGATCACTGGCCCCGCGGGATGTTGTCGCGCGGGGGATTCACCAGATGATGTTGGAATCAGGCGAACCGTGCGCATATCTCGACATCTCCCATAAACCGGCCGATCAGGTCCGCGAGCGATTTCCCGGAATTTATGCGCACTGCCTGAAGTACGGAATTGACATGACCAAAGAATCCGTCCCCGTCGTCCCGGCCGCACACTACAGTTGCGGCGGCATTGCCGTTGATGAGTGGGGACGATCAAGTCTGCATCGTCTGCGCGCCGTTGGTGAGGTCGCCTGTTCGGGGTTACATGGCGCCAATCGCCTGGCCAGTACGTCCTTGTTGGAATGCCTGGTGTGGGGAACCCGGGCAGGCGCTCAGGCCGCAGCATTCATCGCGCGGGGTGGGGAGTATTATTTTCCCCAGATTGCGCCCTGGCGGTATGAGCGTGAGCCGGTTGATCCGGCGCTGATCGCACAGGACTGGCTCAGCATCCAACAGACCATGTGGAATTATGTAGGTCTCGTTCGCAGCGAAAAACGGCTGAACCGAGCCCACGAGATCCTGCGAGAGCTACACCTTGAAATCTTGAGGTTCTACGAAAAGGCCGAGGTGACTGACGCAATGGTTGGCCTTCGTAACGGCATTCAGACCGCGCTGGCCATCCTGCTGGCTGCTATGGAATGCCGCCAGAGCCTGGGCTGCCACTATCGCATCGATTAGGTTGTCCCGGAGTAACTACTCGGGTAGATAGACTGTAGGCTTTTAGACTGTAGGAACACGCACGGATGAGTCAGGCATTTGCCGAATGCGACGCGAAAATGATGGAGACCGAAAAGGTGCTGGGCGCCTTGATTCGGTCCATGCGCAACAACTAACAGCCTTCAGCCTTCAGCCTACAGCCTAAACACCTTGTAGTTACGTCCCGGATTCCAGGTTCCGGGTGCCAAGAGAGGCAAGGCCCCACTCTACCCAAGAAGGAGGCTGCTACGTGAAAGCGGTTCGATTCCACGAGCACGGAGGGCCGGAGGTCCTGAGGTACGAGGATGCCCCCGATCCCACTATTGCCCCGCATGAGGTGTTGGTGAAGGTGAAGGCCTGCGCCTTGAATCACTTGGATCTCTGGTGCCGAAAAGGGATGCTCGGGATCACGATCCCCCTGCCCCACATCTGTGGTTCTGACATCGCCGGTGAGGTGGCGGCGGTGGGAAGCATCGTGACCCGCATTACGCCCGGTCAACGGGTGGTCGTCTCGCCAGGGGTAAGCTGTGGCCAGTGCGTCCACTGCCTGTCCGGCCACGACAATCTCTGCCACTCCTACCAAATTGTCGGCGGCTACCGGATAGACGGTGGATACGCGGAGTACGTGAAGATCCAGGAGGTCAACATCCTGCCGATTCCGGAGGGTATGTCCTTCGAGGCTGCGGCGGCGTTCCCGCTCACGTTTCTTACTGCCTGGAACATGCTGGTGAATCTCGCGCACGTGAAAAGGGGTGATGAGGTGCTGGTGATGGGGGCGGGAAGCGGGGTTGGAAGCGCCGCCATCCAGATCGCCAAGCTGTTCGGCGCTCGCGTCATCGCCGCTGCCGGCAGCGACGAGAAGCTTGACAAGGCCAAGGGCCTTGGCGCTGACGACGGGATCAACTATACCAGCCAGGATCTGGTCGCCGAGGTGCGACGCCTTACGGCAAAGCGAGGGGCGGACGTGATCTTCGAGCATGTGGGGGGTGCTGTGTTCGAGAAGCTGATTCCGGTCCTGGCCACCGGGGGCCGCCTGGTGACATGCGGCGCGACAGCCGGCCACCTGGCTCAGACCGATATTCGGTACCTCTTCATGCGGCAGGCGTCGATCATGGGCGGCTTCATGGGATCGAAGGCCGACCTGCTGCAGATCGTGCGGGAGATAGAGCGCGGAACGCTTAAGCCGGTAGTGGATCGCGTATTCCCGCTCAAAGACGCTACAGAGGCGCAGCGCGCGATGGAAGACCGCAAGTTGTTCGGTAAGCTGGTCCTGGTAGTGTAGTCAAAGGGCAGACCGGTAGATGGGTAGGCCGTGAGGCCAGGAGGAGTACCATGACGCTGAATATCGCGCATCGAGGGGCGTCGGCGCTTGCACCCGAGAATACGATGGCGGCTTTTGCAATGGCGGTGGAGTTGGGGGCCGACGCCATCGAGTTGGACCTCCACGTAAGCCGCGATGGAGAGCTGGTCGTTATTCACGATCACACGCTTGATCGGACCACCGATGGTGAGGGGCCGGTCCATACGCGTAGTCTGCAGGAGCTCAAGCGGCTGGATGCCGGTCGCTGGTTTGGCGAGAGCTTTGCCGGTCAGCGCATCCCGACCCTCGCTGAGGTTCTCGATCGTTTCTCCGGAAAGATCCCGCTCGCGCTTGAGATCAAGGCAGGGTCAGCCTTTTTTCGCGGCATCGAGGAGCGGGTGATATCGGTCCTGCGTGAGCATCAGGTCGTCTCACAGGTAGCCGTCGCGTCCTTCGATCATCATGCGCTACTGCGGCTGAAGGAACTGGAGCCATGCCTTCGAACCGGCGCTTTACTCGTGGGACGACCCGTGTCGATGTCGGCAGTGGCCGGCCCAAGCAAGACAGATGCCATGGCCCTCGAGTTCAGCCTTGTCACGAAAACGGAGGTCGATGCCTGCCACGCCGCCGGACTTCAGCTTATTGTCTGGGTGGTGAATGAGCCTGCTCAGATGCGCTACTTTATTGATCTCGGGGTAGACGGGATCATCACCGACAGCCCAGA
>JANGEZ010000034.1:0-3072 GCA_031838355.1 Candidatus Methylomirabilis sp. bin48
CGGATCGATCCACCCGTGTCGCTGCCGAGCGCGGCGGCGCACAGATCGGCCGCCACCGCGGCGGCAGAGCCGCCCGAGGAGCCACCGGGGACATAGTCGAGCGCCCAGGGATTCCGTGTCCGGAAGAAGGCTGAGTTCTCCGTCGAGGAGCCCATGGCGAACTCGTCCATGTTCGTCTTCCCCAGTAGGACTGCCTCTTGCGCTTTGAGGCGTCGGATGACCGTTGCATCGTACGGTGGCTCGTAGGATTCCAGGATCTTCGATGCGCAGGTGGTCCGCACCCCTTTCGCGCAGATGACATCTTTAATCGCGAGTGGGATGCCGGCCAACGGTGGGAGAGGATCACCCACGGCGAGTAACCGATCGACGGCCTCGGCTTGCTCAAGGGCTCTTTCCTCGGTCAGGGTCATGTACGCCATGACCTGTCCATCGAGGCGCGTGATCCGATCCAGCACCGAGCGGACAAGTTCGGTTGCGCTCGCTTCGCGCGTAGCGAGCATTGCCTGCATCTCGTGGATGGTGAGTTGAGTGAGGTCCACGGCGTTACTCCTCCAGGATTCTCGGGACTCGGAAGAAGAGCTCATGTCGGTCGGGCGCATTGACCAGGACCTCCTCCTGAGAAAGCGAAGGCATGACCTCATCCTCACGGAAGACATTGGTCATCGGCAGGACATGAGAAGTCGGCTCGACAGCAGACGTGTCCAACTCATTCAGCTTGTCGATATAGCTCAGGATCGAGTCGATCTGAGCCCGCATCCGTTCCTTCTCCTCTGCGGTAAGCTCCAAACGGGCCAGCCGGGCCACATGCTCGACCTCTTTAGGTGTGATCTTCATGGCACATGTCCTCTTGCATTAGTGTCCTGCGTGGCAAGCGGTCATCTACGCCTGCTCCAGTTGGGCATACTTGACCAGGAGCTTCTTTTCACCGGCGCCGTTGAACCTCACGACGACCTTCAAATCATCCCCGCTGCCACTCCGTTCCCGGATCACCCCGATACCGAAATCGGGATGCCGGATGCGGGCTCCGGGATACAGGCGGTCGACAAAGGGCTCATCTTCTTGATGTTCATGTTGATGTTCATGAAAGGCAGTGGGCGGTGCGCCTCTGGATTCCCACGGATCTTGGACCTGGAGAACTTCGGGCGGGATTTCATCCAGGAACCGTGACGGCAGGTTAAACCCACTGTTGCCGTAGAGCCGTCGCTGCCGTGCCGACGCAAGGTAGAGCCGTCGCTTTGCCCTGGTCATGCCGACATAACAGAGCCGGCGTTCCTCCTCTAGTTCCCGCTCGTCAGGCATGGCAAGGGCGTGAGGGAAGATCCCTTCCTCTAGCCCGACCATAAAGACCGTTTCAAACTCCAGACCCTTGGCCGTATGGAGCGTCATGAGCGTTACCGCGCCCCGGCCTTCGGTATACGCGTCGAGGTCACTGATCAGGGCGACGGAGTCGAGAAACGCCGGCAGCCCCCCTTCCGCAGTGCGCTCCACAAACTCTTGGGCGGCAGTGACGAGCTCCTTCAGGTTTTCCAGGCGGCTTTGGTCCTCCGGCGTTCCATCGCGCTGAAGCTCTTCAGCGTACCCGGAAGCGGTGATCAGCTCTGCGATCAGATCTGGAATCTGGGTGAAGGCAGATTTTGCCCTGACCTCTTCAATCAGGTGGAGCAATCCCTCCATGGCCGCCTGTTGCTTAGCGTTGAACAGCTTCTCCCGTACCGCGCGTTGGCACGCTTCCCAGATCGTACTCTTTTCTTGCATGGCCAACAGTTCGAGTTTGGCGATGGTGGCCGGTCCGATACCGCGCGCCGGCGCATTCACGAGCCGCTTGAAACTGATGCTATCGGCGGGATTGACCACCCAGCGTACATAGGCCAGGAGATCCTTAATCTCCTTCCGTTCGTAGAAGCGGAGCCCACCCACAATGACGTACGGGATCAGGGCCTGACGCAGGGCCTCTTCCAAGACGCGAGACTGCGCGTTTGTCCGGTAGAAGATCGCGTAGTCGTCGTATCGCGTTGCGTCATCGGCTACCTGACCCTGGATCGTTCTGGCGGCGAAGAGGGCCTCATCGGTTTCATCAAGGGCTCGGTAGAGCACGATGGTGTCCCCGACCTCGTTTTCGGTCCATAAGGTCTTCCCCTTCCGATCGCTGTTGTGGGCTACCACCGCCCCCGCGCCCTGCAAGATCCGCTGCGTCGATCGATAGTTCTGTTCCAGCCGGATCACCGCGCAGCCCGGATGGTCCCGCTCGAAGTCCAGGATGTTGTTCAGGTCGGCGCCGCGCCACCGATAGATCGACTGGTCGTCATCGCCTACCACGCAGAGATGCCCGTACTTGCCGGCCAGCAGATGGATGAGGCGGTACTGGACGTGGTTGGTGTCCTGGTACTCGTCCACCAGGATATAGCGCCAGAGGTCCTGATAGGCAGCCAGTACTTCGTGGCGTTCCTCAAAGAGGCGCACCGTAGACATGAGGAGATCGTCGAAGTCGAGCGCCTGTAGCCCCTCCAACCGCTCCTGATACATGATGTACAGCTTGGCGGTCCGCTCCTCCATGTGGTCATTGGCCTGCAACGCATACTCCTCGGGGGAGAGGAGTTCGTTCTTCGCGCGGCTGATGCGGGAAAGGATCGCACGCGGCTTGACCGCGCGATCGGATAAGCCCAGCCCCCGCAGACAATCCCGCATCAGACTCATCTGATCGCCTTCGTCATAGATGACGAAGGAACTCTTCAAGCCCAACGCCGCGCCATGCTTCCGCAGAATCCGAACACAGGTGGAATGAAACGTTCCGACCCAGACGCTACCGCCATCCCGTTGACTACGCTCGTGGTGAGCCTGGTCGACCGACTCAGGGCGGTTTTGTTCCAAGAGGTCCGCCACTCGCCGCTTCATTTCACCGGCTGCCTTGTTGGTAAACGTGACGGCCAGGATATTCCAGTGCGGGACTCCGCAGTGGCTGATCAGGTAGGCGATCCGCCTGGTGATGACCCTGGTCTTCCCTGATCCGGCCCCCGCCAGTACCAGGAGCGGCCCCTCGGTGTGCAGGACCGCCTCTTCCTGTCTGGGATTCAG
>JANGEZ010000035.1:0-5006 GCA_031838355.1 Candidatus Methylomirabilis sp. bin48
CTTCAGTCCATTGTTCTCGACGTGACGTCGATTCCATGAGAGACCATCGCTTCATCAAACGCTCGAAGGGTCGGTTTGATGTGCAGCCGAACCTTCAATGATGAGGCGACCGCCTCCTGGGTCTTCAGTCCGTTGCCGGTGATACAGAGGACCAGGCTTTCGTCCCTGGGGATTCGCCCCTGCTCGATCAGCCGTTTGGCCGCCGCTACCGTCACCCCGCCGGCGGTCTCGGAAAAGATCCCTTCAGTGCTGGCCAACAGCTTCATCCCTTCCACAATCTCCTCGTCCGTGGCATGTTCCCCATGGCCACCGCTTTCCTTAACGACCTTGTAGGCGTAATAGCCGTCTGCCGGGTTCCCGATGGCGAGCGACTTGGCGATTGTCTTTGGCTTGACCGGCTTGATGATCTCGCTGTTCGCCTTGATAGCGGTTACAATGGGGCCACACCCTTCCGCCTGGGCCACGTGCATCCGCGTGGTACAGCCGCCATTCAGGAGGCCGAGTCGATCGAACTCCTTGAGTCCCTTCAAGATCTTCGTGACCAGGGAACCCCCCGCGGCCGGCACAACGATGTGCTGGGGCGCACGCCAGCCAAGCTGCTCTGCGATCTCGTACCCAAAGGTCTTAGAACCCTCGGCGTAGTAAGGCCGGATATTAATGTTCACAAATGCCCACCCATATTTATCGGCGATCTCGCTGCACAGACGGTTGACCTCATCGTAGTTGCCGTCCACGGCCACCAGCTTCGGGTTGTAGATCAGGGTGCCCAGCACCTTGCCCTGCTCCAGGTCGGACGGCACAAAGACGAAGCTTCGAAGCCCCCCTTCGGCGGCGTGGGCCGCCACCGAGTTTGCCAGGTTGCCGGTGGAGGCACAGGCCACCACCTTGAAGCCAAACTCCACGGCCTTGGTCACTGCCACCGCCACTACCCGGTCCTTAAATGAAAAAGTGGGATGGCTCACGGTATCGTTCTTGACATAGACCTCCCGCATGCCTAACACGCGCGCCAGGTTCTTGGCCCTTACGAGGGGAGTCATCCCGCAATGTCTCCCGACTACGGGCTCCCCCTCGATCGGCAGCAGCGCCTTGTATCGCCAAATGCTTGGCGGTCCGGCCTCGATTGTCTTTCTAGTCAGCGTGCCGCGAAGCGCGTCGTAATCGTAATCGACCTCGAGAGGCCCGAAACAGAACTCACAGACATGCAGAGGATCAGCGGGATATGGTCTACCGCACTCCCTGCACTTCAATCCCTTCACCTGCGCCATCTCAGCGTCCCTTCTCCGGAGTCGGCTCCACCCTGATTCCTAAACCGGCCAGGTAGGCAATTCCCTTATTCAACGATTCCTCTTCGCCGTCCAGCTCCAGCATAACCTCGCCTGCCTGTTCCGTCACCCGTGCCCGACGAACATTAGGAATGAGCTTAAATTCCCGCGCAAGACGATAGATCACGGGCTCCTTGATCAGTGCCTGTGGGTAGATGAGTGTGATCATCCGTTTTGGCATCACAAAGTCCCTTCACCGAAATGAAATAATGAAAAAGCCCCTTCTCAGGGATGCGAGAAGGGGCTGTCAGAATTGACGCCATCCTTCTCATCTCTCATCCCGCCCTGTATCTGGGATGTAGAAGTTGGCACCACTGTCTACCAGAATATGCCGCAGACCGGTTGCCGTGGCTTCGCAGGGCCAGTCCCTCAGCCACTCTGGATGAAAAGGCGAATCGCAGCTATATAATCAAGGCAATTTTTCCCTGTCAAGCAACAATCAAGACCTCGAGATCCTCAAGAGACGACGTCCTGCTCGATTGGCGCCACATGAACACCATGATCCTCCAGCCACGTGATCCCATTCTCAAGCGGCTGAGGGTCTCCCTCGAGCTCAGCCATGATCCACCCGATTCCCTCGGTAAAGTCGGCCTGACGAATATTGAAGACCAAGTCGAACGTCTGACTAAGCTGCCACAGGATCGGCTCCTCGGCCAGCTTGCCGGTAAACGTCAAGTGAACACGTTTTTTAACCATTACGTCCTTCGAAGATCGAGCGTGGATCAGAGATGATAGATCTTAGATCGTAGATATTCGCCCATATTTCGCTTGAGCCCTCCATGCTTGGTGGAGTATAAAGGGTTTCGACCGGACTGTAAAGTCCCAATACACCCTCAGGGGGATCTCTCTACTCGGTCACGAAACAGCCGGTGTGCCGCTCTACTCAGCAATGGTATTGACAAGTGCAGTCAGGGTAGACTACATATAGTGAGAGATCTCACACGTAGGTAAAACACGATGGCAAGGCATATTTCCCTCAACCAGCGTGAGTGCGATGCCAGCCGAGGTACCGACGTTGACACCACATCAGGTAAAGAGCGCATTGGGCGCTGGCGTGCTGCTGATCGATCTGCGCCCGCACAAGGAGTTTGCGTCACGCCATGTTCCGGGAAGTATCAACGTCGTCTTCAGTCGCAAAAGTCTCCCTGAGCGCGTCGCGACCGCGATCCCACCCGGCCCCTCGATCGTACTCCTCTCCGGCGAGGAGGGTGTTGCTGAGGCCGCGACTGATGCGCTCCAGCGGGTGGATCGAAATCCTCTCCAGGGAATCGTCACTGGTGGCACCGAGACGTGGGGCCACGCAGGATTGCCGCTGGCCCAACTGTCACAAGTGCCTGTCGCAGATCTCTGGCAGCGCCTGAACGCTCCGGACAGTGAACTGATGCTAATCGACGTGCGGGAGCCGTTCGAGTGGGAGCTGGGCTATATCAAAGGTTCGCTGCTCATCTCGCTCGCAGAGATCTGGCAGCAGGCTTACAGGCTCGATCAGCGTCGACACATCGTCCTGATCTGCGAAGAAGGTGTGCGCAGCAGCACGGCGGCCAGCATCCTGCTTCACCATGGCTTTCCAAGGGCCGGCAACGTCCCGGGGGGGATTGGCCACTGGTTGACAGCCAACTACCCCACCATCCGCCTACCGAAGCCGCCAAAGAACTGATTATTCACCCTGCATCCATTCCGCCAGAATCTCGGAGACCTCCGGCCGCGTAAATTCTTCTGGTAGCGCCTCACCGCTCCGAAGGAGTTCACGAACGCGCGTGCCACTCAGCGTCACCCGCTCGGACGCCTCATGCGGGCAGGTCTTGGACGAGGCCATCCCATCGCAGCGACGGCAGAAGAACGCCTCATCGAAGAAGAGCGGAGTGATGTCCAATTCGTCGCGTGACAGCCGCAGGAAGAGGTCACGGGCGGCGTACGGATGATAGAAGCCGCCTACCCCCGCGGGGTCCCGCCCAACGATGAAGTGGGTACACCCATAGTTCTTGCGCACCAGGGCGTGAAAGACCGCTTCACGCGGCCCCGCATATCGCATGGCGCCAGGGAAGACGCTCAGCATGACGCGCTCCTTCGGGAAATAGCACGCCTCAAGCGCACGATAGCATCGAAGGCGGATTTCTGATGGGACATCGTCGAGCTTTGTCCGACCGACCAGCGGGTGGATCAGCAGACCGTCCATCAACTCCAACGCGCATTTCTGGATGTACTCGTGCGACCGATGAATCGGGTTGCGGGTCTGAAATCCGACCACGGTTTGCCATCCACGCTCTTTGAACCGTCGCCGCGTCTCAGCCGGTACACAGTAATAGTCTTCGAACCCCGGTAACGACGGGGGGCGAACCATGCTGATCGATCCGCCCACCAAGAGCTCACCCCGCTGGTACAGGTACTGCACACCCGGGTGGCGCGTCTCTTCCGTGGCGTAAACCAGACACGCCTCCGCGCGCTTGTCGTAGGGGAAGATCTCCTGCACCGAGAGGAGACCAAGCAGCTCACCGTCCGAGTCCAGTAAGGCCGCCTCGCCCCCCTCCCGTAGCCTGGCCGCTTCCTCTTTGGGCGCGGCCAGGGTGATCGGAAGCGTCCACAGTATACCGTTCTTCAGGCGCATCTCATTGACCACCCCCTCGTAGTCACCCCGATCCATAAACCCTTCGAGCGGGCTAAAGACGCCGGTGGCCAGGCATTCCACGTCGGACACGGCCCTTGCGTTCAAGGAAATCGCGGGGAGATCCTGCGCCCTACCTATCGCGTCGGTCCTGGCCTCTCCTGTGAGCATCCGCGAGACGAGCCGCCCACCGTGTGGGAGGATCGACGCCAGCGCCTCTGTCCCCGGCGATTCAATCGATTCCTGCATCGTGTGCTCTCCTGTCGACATCGTGCCCCTCGCTTTAGCCGCGTGCGCCATGATCGCCGTGTCCGCTCTCCAAATGCAGCCCGCACTCCTTGGTCTCGGGATTTTCCCACCACCATCGTCCCGCCCGCACATCCTCGCCCGGTTTGATAGCCCTCGTGCATGGCGCGCAGCCGATGCTGGGAAACCCCTGGTCATGAAGAGCGTTGCAGGGCACATCGTGCTCTCGGATATACGCCCAGACCTGCGATTCGGTCCAATCGACGAGCGGATTGATCTTGACGATTGAGCCATGGCTCGCATCAATCTCGACGGCGTCGATGCCGGTGCGGGTCGCTGCCTGCTCACGCCGGAGCCCGGTAATCCACGCATCAACGTTCAGCAGTGCTCGACCGAGCGGTTCCACCTTTCGGACGCGACAGCAGAACTTCCGTTCCTCGATACTCTGTCGGAAGGAATAAAACCCGCGCTCCCGCTCCAGGGCCTCTACGGCATCTCGCTCAGGGAAGTAGCTCTCAATCGCAACCTTATATCGTTCTCGAGTCCGCTCCATGACGTCGTACGTCTCCTCATGCAACCGACCGGTGTCCAGGGTGAAAATCGTGGTCGGTGGGTCAAGCTTCGACAGCATATCGATCAACACCATATCTTCGGCCCCAAAACTGCTGGCGAGCGCCAGCTTGGGGGCGAAGGTGTCGATCGCCCACCGAAGCACCACCTCAGGCCCGGCCGCCCGGAACCGCTCGTTCAGTTCAACAATGTTCTCTGCGCTCTGAATTCCAGATCCTCTTTCCATCATTCCTCCTTATTGGAATATGTCAACGCACGTAAAATAA
>JANGEZ010000036.1:0-3396 GCA_031838355.1 Candidatus Methylomirabilis sp. bin48
ATGGAGCCACTCGCAGGAGATGCGGTGTCGGTTTTCACGACATTCAAAGGCGAAATTGAAAAGCGCATGAACTAACAACGCGAAGCCCTTTTTGGGACCTTCGTTCCCCGCCTGGGAATCGGCTTGAAAAGTTGAGAGGCGATCGGACCGGGCAATACTCGATCCGGATTAATGATCAGTGGCGAGTCTGCTTTGATTGGCGGGGCAACGACGCCTACGAGGTTGAGATTGTTGAGTATTACTAGGAGGTAGCGATTATGGCTGGCAGGAAACTGGCGCCGGTGCATCCGGGCGAGGTTCTCGAGGAGGAATTCTTGAAGCCTCTGAGCCTGAGTCAGCACCGTTTGGCATTGGACATTGGAGTCGACCCTCGCCGCATCAATGAAATAGTCCTGGGCAAGAGAGGGGTTACGGCCAATACTGCCCTGCGGCTCGGCCGCTATTTTCAGATCTCTCCCGAATTCTGGCTTGGTCTTCAGGCTCAATACGATCTGGATGTAGAAGAGGACCAAGTGGGGAACAGGCTCGAAAAGCTGGTTCGAGTCTATGCCGAGGTCCACTGATGTACAGTGAGTTTGTTGAATAGACAGGGGGTAACATGGCAGCGTACCTAATTCTTGATATTGAGGTAACCGATCCGGTCGGCGTTGAACGGTACAAGCAACTGGCGCCACCAGCCCTTGCTGTGTATGACGGCAAGTATCTGGCGCGCGCGGGTCGGACCGAAACATTGGAGGGCGATTGGGTGCCCAACCGCCTGGTGATCCTGGAGTTTCCAGATGTTGCTCGCGCGAAGCAGTGGCTCGAGTCTCCGGAGTATCGTGAAGCGAGAGGCCTACGCCGGCAGAGCGCGACGACTAACATCGTTATGATCGATGGGATAGCGTAACCGTCCAGTTGCCGCTCCGCAACCGAAGCCGTACCTACCCTGACGTCGAGCCTGTTAACCGAGAGAGAGACGTCCGTATTTCTTCAAGACCTCCACTACCCCCATCTTCCTGGCCGTGGTATCGCACCTCATGGAAGGCCTTCCCGTGGAACAATTGAGATGTGGAATCACAGGTGGAAATACCTGCGTTGGGGATACAGTTGACAAGTGTGTGAATCGAAGCGAAAATCATGTAGAAAGGTTCGCGCTGTATCTGCATGCTCTGCCGGTCAGCATGCTCAACAGTTCGTCGCCTTTTCGGTATGGTATGCTGTAGGCAATGTCGTTGTGGGTTAGTAAAAACCATCGGGAGGGTTACCCATGGGCTTCCTATCCGGTCTGTTTTCAAGCCAGTCAGATTACGAACGCCAGCTTGAGGACACTCATGCTCAGATGTTTCAGTCGATGATGGGAATATCGGCCAGTGAGGCGCGACGCACAGCTCGAGACATGATCCGTGACGCGAAAGAGGAGTTAAAGCGATCAGGAGCAGCCGACACGCCTCAAGATTATGGTGATCAGTTGCTTCAACGAGAATCGACAGATCCGTCCGTTAAAGAACAGTTTGCCAGGAAGAGACAAGAAGGTGTGACCGATTCAGACATACGGTGGTGGTGGAATCTCCCTGCCATTGAGCGAGTGCTGATAGAAAAGGTTGACGGGCTCCAGCGGTATACAATTTGTCTAAAAGGGTCGGGGGAGGGTCACACGCCAGGGCAAGCGGCCGCAACACTAAGGAAGTTTCACCCGATGTACGGCGATCCGGCTGATACGTCTGAGACTACAGGTGATGATAGACCGTTGCCATACGAGTTGAAGGATAGAGTGAACAGCTACACCCAGAAACGATTCCAGAACGATCCGCTCGCCTACAAAAAGGATATTGAAAATTCCTCCACCTTCAATGCGCTAGTCCGTAGAGGCATACGAAGCGGTCAGATATGAAGGGTGGGGGAGAGGATCAAAGACCTGCGGCGAACAATTCGCTCCACGGGCCGCGTCCTGCCGCCTCTCGCTTTCGATCGAGCTCTGTGACGCGCCCGTGAGCTTAGCCGATCCGGCGGCAATGGGATCGACTGGCACAAGACTGCGGTCATCGGCAATACGGTTGACAAAGGGTCCGGTTCATACTAGGAGAATAAGAAGGATTCCGTATGAAAACCATACCTCTCCTCTTCTCCACGTTGCGACGCTGCCCGGTCCTCGATGCCGAGGGGCAGCTCGTGGGTCACCTTAAGGACCTGATCCTCTTGCCATTGGGGGTCCTGCCACCGGTGACCAAGCTCGTGGTCCTGACATCCGAGAAGGAAGAGCTGATCCTGCCGTGGGAGGCCGTGGCGCGCATAGAGCGGGAGCCGGCGGCGATTCACCTGGGTCAGGCGGGTGAGGCGCTTCAGCCGGTGCCGCTGAGGCCTGAGGAGATGGAGTTGGCGCAGAGCCTTCTGGACCGGAAGGTGGTGGATACCAAGCACTGCAAGGTGATCCGGGTCAACGATCTTGAATTCCAGGAGGCGGAAGGGCGGCTGCAGCTTATGGCCGTCGAGGCCGGTCTGCGTGGCCTGCTCAGGCATCTCGGCTCCGAGGCAATGGCTGAACGGATCGCGAGTCTGTTCAAGATCCGCCTGGAACGAGAGACGATCGCGTGGGAGGTGGTCGAACCGGTCGAGACCGAGCTGACCAAGACCAAACGACGCGCAACCTATGCCAAACTGGCGAAGCTGCATCCCGCTGACATCGCCGACATCATCGAGGAGCTGAGCCCAAGCGAGCGAGCAGGGGTGCTGGCGTCCTTAGACGAAGAGACCGCCGCCGAAACACTGACCGAGACGGAGCCGGAGGTTCAGGCCTCGATGGTCCAGATGATGGAGAGCGAGCAGGCCGCCGATATCCTGGAGCGAATGGAGCCGGATGAGGCGGCTGACATCCTGAGCGACCTGCCGGAGGCCAAGGCCCAGGAACTCCTCGATACGATGGAGGAAGAGGGGGCCCAGGATGTGGTTGAGCTGCTCACGCACGAGGAAGACACCGCTGGCGGGCTCATGACCACAGAGGCGTTTGCTCTGAGGCCGGACTTCCTAGTGGCCGACGTGATTGGTCGGCTCCGATCTGTGGAGGGGGCCGAGGCTGAAACGATCTATTACATCTACGTGACCGACGACCTGGATCGGCTGGTAGGGGTATTGAGCCTTCGGGAGCTGATCCTGGCCGACCCGAGCCAGCGACTTGGTGAGATCATGGAGCGGCAGACCATCAGTGTGCGGCCGGAGACCGGCCTGCGCGAGGTCACCGAGACCTTTACCAAGTACAACCTGATGGCCGTGCCGGTGGTGGATGAGGGGGGGGAGCTCCGAGGGATCATCACCGTTGATGATGTCCTGAACCTGCTCCTCCCGATGATATGGAAACAACGGGCAGCGAAAAAGTACATCTAACCGTTTCACCACCCAGGACACTCGATGCGGCTTTCG
>JANGEZ010000037.1:0-14305 GCA_031838355.1 Candidatus Methylomirabilis sp. bin48
ACTACCAGGGAAGATGGTGGAGGGACTTGACAAGCCGATCTGGCTTGGGGAGGGGAGTCGCGTCGATTTCACCGCGTCGTTGAAGGGCGGCGTCCTGATCGGCAAACACACACAGGTCGGGCCAAACGTCCACATCACGCGTAGCGTCATCGGCGACAACTGCGTCATCGAGCAGGGGGCCGTCATCGTTGGATCGGTCCTCTGGAACAACGTCTTTATCGGCCCCCGCGCCATCCTGAAAGAGAATATTGTCGGTCGTGGAAGCGAGATCAAGGCACACGCTCACCTCTTTGAGGGCGCGTTAATTAGTGATCAGTGCAAGGTCGGCGAGGGGTCAGTGGTCAAGGCCGACGTGAAGGTCTGGCCCCATAAGGTGGTAGAGGACGGGGCCATCCTGGCCACCAGTTTGGTCTGGGGGCAGAAGTGGTCCCGCTCTCTGTTCGGGGCCTACGGTGTGACCGGGTTGGCGAATCTTGAGATCTTGCCTGAGTTTGCGGCCAAGCTCGGGGCCTGCTTTGGGGCGACTCTCCGGATGGGAGCGATCGTCCGCACCAGCCGTGATTGTCACCAGGCCTCTCACATGGTTAAGCGCGCGATCATCTGTGGCCTCCACTCCGCTGGTGTGGATGTGCATGATTTTCGCATCGTCCCTATCCCGGTAGTCCGGTACCAGATGGGCGCTCGCGGCGCGGTGGGTGGCGTGCATGTCAGAAAGTCCCCCTTCGATCCCGAGCTGATCGACATCCAATTCTTCGATGAGCGCGGAATGGACATCTCGTCCAGTTGGGAGAAGAGCATCGAACGATCCTTCTTTCGGGAAGACTTCCGCCGCGCGAAGGTCGATGAGATCGGCCGCCTCTCTCTCCCTGTGTACGACGTGGAATTGTACCAGGAGGGGGTACTGAGCGTTATCGATCGGGGTGCGCTGCGCCGTCGTGGCTTCCGGATCGTGATCGACTATGCCTATGGTTCATCCTCCATCATCTTCCCCCAGATCCTCGGGAGGTTGGGGTGTGAGGTGATTGCCCTGAACGCGTATCTGGATCCGGGTAGAATCACCAAGAGCGCGGAGGGCTTCCACCGTTCGTTGCAACAACTGTCGGAGATTGTTAGAAGTCTGGGGGCTGACCTGGGGATCATGCTCGACACCGGGGCAGAGAAGATCTTCGTTGTGGACGACAATGGCGACCTATTGAGCGATGACCTGGCATTGGCCCTCGTAGCCCTCCTGGTAATGCGGACCCATCCTCCGGGGGTGATCGGCATTCCCATCACCGCCAGCTCAGCCATTGAGGATCTGGCCAGCAACCAGGGCTTTCGGGTCATCAGGACGAAAACGGCCCCGCGCGCGTCGACGGAAGCAGCAACTCAGAAGGACGTCATCTTCGTGGGCGACGGTCTCGGCGGTTTCATCTTCTCGCAGTTCCAACCGGTCTTTGACGGAATGCTCGCTACCCTCAAGCTCCTGGAAATGTTAGCCACTCAGGACCTTCGGTTGCATCAACTGATCCGATCCATTCCGCAGCGTTTCCGGTGCCGCGAGCAGATCCCATGCCCCTTGGAACGAAAGGGCGGGACGATGCGGGCTCTTATCGCCGATACTGCAGATGAGCAGGTCGAACTGGTGGACGGGGTGAAGGTCCATCTTGGCAGCGACTCTGTGATCCTCTATCCGGATCAAGACCGGCCGTATTTCCACATCATCGCCGAAGCCAGTACGCACGCGCGGGCAGAGGCCCACTTGGCTCGGTACAGGGAAATCCTCGCGGGCTGCATGAAGAGCAGCCTGCCGGAGGCTGCCCCGTGAATCCCATCCGGTTCGGCACCTCAGGCTGGCGCGACATCATCGCCGACACCTTCACCTTTGCCAATGTTCGCCTTGTGACGCGCGCCATCGCAGAATATCTACTCGCCGAGGGAGCAGATCACCCACAGGTAGTCGTGGGGTACGACACCCGCTTTCTCTCGGAAGCCTTTGCGGCCGAGGCGGCGACGGTCTTGGCATCTCACGGAATCCGGGTCTGGCTCACTGATCGGGATGCGCCGACGCCCGTTATCGCTTATGAAGTGACCCGCCGCGGCGCTGCAGGCGGCCTGAACATTACCGCCAGCCACAACCCTCCCGAATATAACGGGCTCAAATTCTCCGGCTCCTCCGGCGGCTCGGTTTCTCCCGCGGTCACCGATCGAATCGAAAAGAGGGTCCGGGAGCTGCTGGCGCAACCCGAGGTCCAGTACCCCCCTCTCGCAGAGTTAGAGGCCAAGGGACTCGTGGCGCGGATCGACCCGCGGCCGACATACCTGAACCGACTGCGGGAGCTGGTAGATCTCAACGCGATTGCGGCAGCACGCCTGAAGGTGGCAGTCGACCTGCTCTACGGGACCGCCAGTGGCTACTTGGACGAGATCCTGCGCGAGGCCGGGTGTGACGTGCAGACCCTGCACGGATCCAGGAATCCCGCTTTCGGCGGTCTGACGCCGGACCCCTCGGAGATGAACCTCCGGGAGCTGGCGACGGTCGTGCGGGCCGGCGGATTTCATCTCGGGTTGGCCACCGATGGCGATGCCGATCGATATGGGATTATCGACAAGGACGGCCGCTTCATCGAGCCCAACTATATCCTGGCCCTGCTCCTGAGACACCTGACCACAACTCGCGGGTGGCGTATGGGGGTGGCTCGATCGGTGGCCACAAGCCATCTGGTCGATGCGGTGGCCCGGCTGCAGGCGGTCCCGGTGTATGAAACCAAGGTCGGCTTCAAATACCTTGGTGAACTCATCACCCAGGGAAAGGTCGCGCTCTGTGGCGAGGAAAGCGCCGGCCTGTCAATCCGGGGGCACGTGCCCGAAAAGGACGGAATTCTCGCCGCCCTCTTAGTGGCGGAAATGGTGGCCGTAGCCGGGGGCCACGGCGTCCAGAGCCTTCTCGATACGCTCTATGCCGAGGTGGGGGGCGCGATTTACGCTCGCCGCCTGAACCTTCATCTGACGCGAGAGCAGCAAGGCCGCCTAGCCGATCGCCTGAAGGATTTACCGGCGCGGGTGGGCGGACTTGCCGTAGTAGAGGTGAATACGCTGGACGGCACGAAGCTGCTGCTTGAGGACGGCAGCTGGTTCCTCGTGCGGCCTTCAGGAACTGAGCCGGTGGTGCGTCTCTACCTGGACGCGCATTCCGAGGCGCAGATCGAGGAGTTGACGATAGCGGCGCGGGCGCTACTCGATGTCTGAGCGAGGGGTGAAGTAAGGATGCGGACGGGGCAGGTTATCGCCAGCGCGCAAGAGGAGCTCGCAACAGCGAAGCGCACCCGCAAACGGCGGATCGTCTTCGTCGTAGTCGTGCTGGCGATTCTGATCGCGGCTCCCTCTGTGGGCGGGAAGAAGAGCCTCGTCAAGGTCTTTCAGATGAGCAAGACCAGGACCGAGCTTCAGCAGGAGATCAAACGGCTCAGGCAGGTCAACGAGGAGATCACTCGGGAGATCCAGACATTCGCCCACAATCCGAGTCAGGTCGAGGCGATTGCTCGCGAGGATCTCGGGCTGGTGAAACCGGGCGAGATCGTTTACCAGTTCGGTCCGCAGAGGCTCACCACTGCTCTGCCAGCCCCCTCCCGTTGAGGCGCGGCGCCCTCCTTCATCCGATCTCTCCGCCTACCTTCAGGATCACGATAAGGCCGTATTATATTCGGACCTGCCTTTTGCGCTTGACAAAGCTCGGAAGTTTTGTGAATCTATATATTCAGCGTGTGATGTGTAGTTGGGGTAACGGTTAGGGGCCTCGGAGATATATCTCCTCGGTAGCGCGGTGCTCGGCTACAGAGGCGGTTCCTCGATGCGCTGCTCAGTGAACACTCGCATAATATAAAGGAGAAGATGGCAGATGGCAGGAATGGCTCAGGTATGGTTGAATATCCTTATGACGCCGATGGGGGCTCTCGGAGGGCTTATTGCGCTTGCAGCTATTATTTTATTCGCTCGGTGGGTCTTTAAGGATTAGCCGCGGCAATAACGCTGCCCCACTCGAATCTTCCGTCTCGTCTCGTGCGTAAGAGAGGATCGAAGGCCTACAGGAGGGCTTTCGGTCCTCTCCGTTCAGTCAAGTGTCTCGGCATTGAAGAATCAGTGCCGATCAAGCTATCTGTTCCTCCCGGCGCCGCCTTATGGCAACATCGTTACGCGCGTTCGCGGCTATTGCCATAAGAAGCCCCGCTCACATTCGCTGCAACACATTAGAGCGGTACCAGCCTCTGCCTGACGAGCGATCTGCCGCCTCCTAAGCTGCTTCTCTGCGTTGCTTTGCTCGTATGCATTGGCATCTCTGCGAGAAATTGGTTGCGACCACTCTTCTACGCCAGGGGGGAGCGCCACTCACGTCTAACAACTGGCCCTTCGGTGCGCCAAAAGCTCTTGCCAAAGGTTCACGATCCGACTACACTAGAATCCTAAACTCCAGCAGATAGTGGGCCTACCGTTGATGATTAGCATGGTGTAGCGCCAAGTGGAGAAGCGACAGTGAAGCGCGTAAGCATTCTTGGTTCAACAGGGACTATCGGGGTCAAGGCCCTGGCAATGATCGATCTGCACCGCGACTCCTTTGAGGTGGTGGCCCTTGCGGCCAGGGATAATATCGATCTTCTGGAACAGCAGATCAGGCGGTTCGCTCCCCGCGTTGTCGCTGTCGGAACCTCTAAGGGCGCGACAATCCTGAAAGATCGGGTGAAAGACGTGCCCGTTGAGATCGGGTGGGGGGACGAGGGGCTACTGAGTGTCGCCACGGCGCCGGAGGCCGACATCGTCCTCTCCGCAATAGTGGGCGCGGCGGGCCTGCTCCCGAGCCTTGCCGCCATCAAAGCGGGGAAGGACATTGCCCTCGCCACGAAGGAGGTCATGGTCATGGCGGGGGAGTTGGTGATGACCGAGGCCCGGGCACGGGGCGTTCGGCTCCTTCCCGTCGATAGCGAACATTCGGCCATCTTCCAGTGCCTGGGGGGGCAACATAGCTGTGATCACTTAAAGCGGGTGCTCCTGACTTCCTCGGGCGGACCGTTCCGTCAGCGCCCGAAAGGAAGCTTCGTGAGCATCACCCCGGAAGAGGCGCTGCAGCACCCCACATGGGTCATGGGGAAGAAGATTACCATCGATTCGGCCACCCTCATGAATAAGGGGCTGGAAGTCATCGAAGCCAGTTGGCTCTTTTCCCTCACGTCGCAACAGATCGATGTGATTATTCACCCACAGAGCATCATCCATTCGATGGTGGAGTTCATGGACGGTTCGATCCTGGCGCAGATGGGGGTGACGGATATGGGACTGCCGATCCTGTACGCCCTCTCGTACCCTGACCGGCTTCAGACTCCACTGCCGCCCCTTGATTTACACGCCCTGTCGGCTTTGACCTTCGAACCGGTTGACCACGAAAGGTTCCCCTGCGTTGGATTCGCCTATCAGGCGCTCCAGGCGGGTGGAACCTATCCGGCCGCTCTCAATGCAGCCAACGAAGTGGCGGTGGACCTGTTTCTTTCCGGCCGGGTCACCTTCCCTGACATTTCCGCCCTCATCGCCAAGACGATGGACAGCCACCGGGGTCGCAAGATCGATTCTCTTGAAGATGCCCTGGATGCCGATCGCGAGGCCAGGCGGCTAGTTCTAGCGGCACTGCAGGCGTAAGATGAGGAGAAGGGCTTGCACACTGGCATGATGGCCTCGGTATCTACGGTCGCCCTCAGCCTCTTGGATGTAGTCGATCCTCGACCCCTCCTTTCGCATCTCGACTCTCTCCTTTGGGCTGTCCTCGTCCTGGGCGGGCTCATCTTCGTCCACGAGCTCGGCCACTTTCTGGTCGCCAAGCGGGCGGGGGTCAGGGTCCTGAAGTTTTCCCTCGGTTTCGGCCCAAAGATCATCGGGTTCACGCGTGGCGGGACCGAATATCTCCTATCCGCCATCCCGCTTGGTGGCTATGTCAAGATGCATGGTGAGGATCCAAAGGAGGAGGTGTCCGACCCGGAAGGATCGTTTTCCGCAAAATCGGTCGGGTGGCGCTCACTGATCATCCTGGCTGGCCCTGGATCTAATCTTCTCCTTGCCATCGCTATCTTCTGGGTTGTCTTCACGATCGGCGTCCCGACCCTCGCTACCAAGGTGGGGGAGGTGATGGAGGGCTTTCCGGCGTACGAGGCCGGCGTGCTGGCCGGCGATCGAATCAAGGCGATCGACGGGCGCCCCATAGAGAAGTGGGAGGAGCTGGCAACCCAGATTCATCGAAGCCCTGGGCGGCCTGTTCGCCTAACCGTCGAGCGAGCGGGAGACCGGTTTGATCTGGTAGTGGCTCCAAAGGCCACTCGCCAGAAGAACCTCTTTGGGGAGGAACAGGAGATCGGTCTACTTGGGATCGCGCCGGCAGAAGAGTTCCTGACGGAGCGAACTAATCCAGCCACCGCATTTGTAAGAGCGATCTACAAGACGTACGATCTCAGTCGCCTGATCCTGCTCACCTTTGTAAAGCTGATCCAGGGCGTTGTCCCGGCTAAGACGATTGGCGGACCGCTCCTGGTAGCACAGATGGCCGGCCAGCAGGCGCACCTGGGTGTCTTGCCTCTTCTGTTCTTTACCGCCCTCCTGTCCATTAATCTGGCGATCCTGAATCTGCTGCCGATCCCTATTCTCGATGGGGGGCACCTACTCTTCTCGCTGATTGAAGCCGTTCGCGGTAAACCAGTCAGCTTGCAGAAACGAGAGATGGCCGGGCAGGTTGGGATGGCCCTGTTGGTGGCCCTGATGATTTTTGCCTTCTACAACGATATCTTCCGCTTGCTTGGAAAACAGTGAGCGAATGAGCAATCAGCTTTCAGCGGTCAGCACCGAGCGGAAGAGGCTGAAGGTAGATAGACTGAAGGCTTTAAGGATTCTTCCTTCAGACTAAATACCTGCTTTTAGCGCTGATGGCTAAACGCTTTTGAGAGTGAACCATGATTGAAAGACGTAAGACACGGCAGATTCAGGTTGGACCAGTCAGTGTCGGCGGTGACGCGCCGGTGTCTGTCCAATCGATGACGAAGACCGATACGCGGGACGTCCGGGCCACGGTGGATCAGATCTGGGCATTGGAAGCGGCCGGATGTGATATCGTGCGGGTCGGCGTCCCGGACAAAGACGCCGCAGAAACACTGGGCGAGATTCGAAGGCAGATCCGGATCCCCCTGATTGCCGACATCCACTTCGACTACAGGCTCGCCCTGATTGCCCTCGAGCAGGGAGTGGACGGCCTCCGTCTCAACCCAGGCAACATCGGGGACCGTTCTCGCGTGGAAGAGATCGTCAAGGTGGCGGCCGAGCGAAAGATTCCGATCCGCATTGGCGTGAACGCCGGATCTCTGGAAAAGGACCTACTGGCCAGGGACGGCGGGCCGACTCTAAAGGGGATGGTGGAGAGCGCCCTGCGCCACATCCGGATTCTCGAAGATCTGAACTATCCCGAGATGAAGGTCTCGCTGAAGGCCTCCGATCCCCTAATGATGATTGAGGCATACCGCCTCTTGGCGGAAGAGATCGAGTACCCTCTCCACCTTGGCGTCACAGAGGCCGGGACACCAGGGGTGGGAACGATCAGGTCGGCCGTCGGCATCGGGACGCTGCTTGCCGAGGGAATCGGCGACACCATCCGGGTGTCGCTCTCGGCCGATCCCGTCGAGGAGATCAAGGCGGGAATTGCGATCTTGAAGTCACTCGGTCTTCGGAAGGGCGGGCTGACCTTCGTCTCCTGTCCATCTTGCGCGAGGGCCGATATCGATCTGGTTGCCCTCGCCCAGGACGTGGAGCAGCGACTGACTGGGATCACCAGGGAGATCCACGTCGCCGCGATGGGGTGTGAGGTGAACGGACCAGGAGAGGCCAGAGGCGCCGACATTGGGGTCGCCGGCGGTAAGGGGATCGGCTGGATTTTTAGGAAGGGAGAGGTGATTCGCAAGGTCAAGGAGTCGGAGATCGCCGATGCCCTGATGGAGGAGATCAACAAGATGTTGGCAGAAGGCGACGGTCACACCTAAACCCAAAGCGTTCAGCTATCAGCTTTCAGCGCACACCAAGGGCTACGAGCAAGACCCCATTCCAGCGAGAAGGGTTTGGTTCACCCCTTGGTGTTTTTTATGTGCAGTTGATCGCTCATAGCCATCCGCTTGCTTTGTTGGAATGCCGATGCGTTGGACCAGATCACTGATCCCGACACTGAAAGAAGAACCTGCAGAAACCGAGGCGGTCAGCCACACGCTGATGATCCGGGCCGGCTTGGTCCGGCAGCTCGCGGCTGGCATTTACGTCTACCTGCCACTCGGGCAGCGGGTGATGGACAAGGTGAACGGTATCATCCGTGAAGAGATAAACGGGATCGGCGGGCAGGAGATCACCATGCCGATCCTGCACCCGGCCGAACTGTGGCAGCAAACCGGGCGATGGACGGCCATCGGAGAGGAGATGTTTCGGCTGCAAGATCGTGGCAAGCGTCAGATGTGCCTGGGGATGACCCACGAAGAGGTCATCGCCTGGCTTGCAGCTCGGGAGATCCGATCTTACCGAGATCTCCCACAGATCTGGTACCAGATCCAGACCAAGCTCCGGGACGAGGCAAGGCCCAAGAGCGGCATCCTCCGGACGCGGGAGTTCCTGATGAAGGACTCCTACTCGCTGGACCGGGATGAGGAGGGGCTGGAGAGGAGCTACGAGCTTCACAAGGAGGCCTACCGTCGAATCGTGACGCGGTGCGGCCTGTCCTGTCACGTCGTCGAGAGCGATCCGGGAATGATGGGCGGTGCAACCGCGCACGAATTTATGGCACCAAGCGAAGCCGGAGAGGATGAGGTTGCCCTCTGTGAGCGCTGCAACTACTCGGCTAATGTCGAGCTGGCCATCTCAAAGCGGTGTCCGCATTGCGAGGGCAGTCTGCACATCGAGCGCGTGATCGAGGTGGGAAATATCTTCAAACTCGGGACCAAGTACTCTGTCCCGCTTAAGGCGGTCTACCTGAATGAGGCGGGGGAGGAGCACCCTATCGTCATGGGAAGCTACGGGATCGGGCCAGCCCGGATCGCCGCTGCCGCGATCGAGCAGCACCATGACGAGCTAGGAATCATCTGGCCCCCGACTATCGCGCCCTTTCTGCTCCATCTGCTGCCGGTCAACGTGCGCGATCAGAAGCTGGTTGAGCTGGCCGAGGCGATCTATGCCCAACTTACAAAGGAGCGGATCGAGGTCCTGTACGATGACCGGGATGAGCGCCCAGGCGTGAAGTTCAAGGACGCCGATCTGCTTGGTCTGCCCCTTCGAATGACCGTTGGGACCCGGGCCCTCAAGGAGGGAATGGTTGACTTGAAGGTACGAAAGACCGGCGAGGAGGTGCAGGTCCCACTCTCGGAAGCGGTCTCCAGGGCGCAAACCCTTCTTTCCCGCCTCACCGATTAACGATACCAAAAGTAGACCTCCCATGAGAACCACGTCTCCGCTGGGGGGTCCCTGACTTCAAGCCTGTAAAGGAGGGTCTGTACCATCCTGGAACGAACTGGAGGGATGGAACCTACGTCAGTGTGGGGGAAGAGCCGGATAAGCCCTTGCCACCCTTTAGGCCGGTTGTTGCCTCTTGCGGTTCATGTAGTATTTTACGCCGAATACCAGAGCACAAATACTCAGCAATGTGGTAGCCAACTGGAATCCTCGATTTGAGAAGAACCAGGGGAGGCGGGTTGTCGCCCTTACCTCCAGGCCCACGGTAAAGGGGAAGCTATAGGTAGGATCAACGGCATGCATCTCGGCTTCTGTAGGGTCGGTCCCGGGCCCGTGAGTGTGACTTACCCGCTGCCATTCCCCAACCTCGGAGCCACGATGAGGCTTGTGGGCAATACCAGGCCCCACCTTTTCCAACGTCATGATGGCGATGTAGTGGCCAGCCTTGGGGATCTCGGCATCGAGCCTTATCGAAGCATCACCGTACATAGCCGGCGGACGAGAGAAGAGGACGTGCGAGTGTTCACTGCCGCCCTTGTCCTCGTGGGCCCCGGCCTCCACAATCCGGACGGAGATGGGCAGCGTTCGCATCTCGTCATTGTAAAGGTCAAAGGCCATCGACAACTTACCCGTCTTCGGGACCCCCTCGCAGTAGGACTGAAATTCCTTCTTCACCTCCACCGAACCCACTTCGTGTAACAAGGGAACCATTCCTGCGCCCACAAGCTCCTGATAGGCCGTGAAGTGAACGGTATAATGGCCCTTCACGGCGGTGCAGGCATCTGCTGCATCCCAGTCACCCATCACATCACCACCGCCATGGCCAAGGGCCTGAGATACCCAGAAGACGGGCAAAAATATCGCACAAAATAACAACACCAAGCGTTTCATCTTGCTCTTGCTCCCCTCCTCTATCAATCTAGTGCGCCCATTCTCCGCCGTCAAGCTTTAATGTCACCACTAACCCAGCAGCATGCGCGATATCCGCCGTAACATTACGATGACTCATCCCGCTTGCCTGGCAGACCGGGCTCGGTAAGCTTCATCGGAACAAGGATCTGGGCAATCTGAGCCTCGGTAAGCAGTTTTTCCTCACGGACTACGTCAATGACGGTCTTCTGCTCGCGCAGAGCGCGCTTAACCACCTCGGCGGCCCTGGCATAGCCGATATACATATTCAATGCTGTCGCCAGCGCCATACTGCCCTCGGCATAACGGCGGCATCGGTTGGCGTCAGCAACGATACCTCTGACGCAGCGGTCAATGAAGACCCGTATAGCATTCTTCAGGATCTCGATCGACTCGTGCAGGTTGTAGGCCATGACCGGCATCATGACGTTCAGCTCAAGCTGCCCGGCCTGGACCGCCATCGAAACAGTCAGGTCGTTGCCGATCACCTGAAAACAGACCATGTTCAGCATCTCGGCCATGGATGGGTTGACCTTGCCCGGCATAATCGAGGAGCCTGGCTGCACGGCAGGCATCGCGATCTCGGCGAATCCTGTAGTTGGACCTGAGGTCAGAAGGCGCAGGTCGTTGCAGATCCTGGTTAGTTCTAGCGCCAACAGCCGCAGGACCGATGAGGCCTCCGCAATAGGCAGGTTCGACTGCATCGCTTCGCGCATGTCGGGTGCGTTACTCCACTCGATCTTTGTCCAGGCACGCAGGTACTCCACCAGCTTGGTGCGGTACTGCGGGTGGGTATTCAGACCAGTACCGGAGGCGCTCCCGCCAATCCCCAACTCTTCAAGTGATCGCGCTGCGGCAGCGATCCGCTCCTGACATTTTCCGATGGTCACGGCATAGGCTGCAAATTCCTGCCCCAGCCGGATAGGAACCGCATCCTGTAAATGCGTTCGAGCCGACTTTAGGATGCCATCGAACTCCTTGGCCTTTTCTCGAAATACCTGTTCTAGATCCTTCAGGACTGGCAGCAGCTCAGCAAACAGCAGGCGAGCGGCCATCCGCATGGCGGTCGGAAAGACGTCATTGGTGGACTGGGCCATGTTGACATGGTCGTTTGGGTGGGCGAGGGCGTAGTCGCCCTTCTTTCCACCTAAAAGCTCGATAGCCCGATTGACCAGGACCTCGTTCACATTCATATTAAAAGCTGTTCCGGCCCCCATCTGGTAGACTTCCACAATAAACTGATCGCACAGCTTGCCGGCCAGAACCTCGTCTGCAGCCGCTGCGATCGCTCGGCTTATCTCCGGCTTCAAGAGCCCCAAGTCGGCGTTGACCAATGCGGCCGCCTTCTTGACCATTACCGTCGCTTCCACCATCTTGAAATGCATCAGGATTCCGCTGATGGGAAAGTTTTCCAGCGCCCTGACTGTCTGGAGGCCATAGTAGGCATCGATCGGGACCTCCTTCGATCCTAACGAATCCTGCTCGATCCGCATCGCCATCCTTTTCTCCTTAGCGGCTACAAGGTTTCACACGGTGGAATCTTCACCACCAGCGCCTTGAGTCGAGTCGGCGTAAGCTCGCTCCTGAGCGTCCAGGTCGTATCGGCATGCTGATCCCTTTGCTTCATCAGCAGCCATTCCTTCCCAGTCTCGCCCCTGGCGAACCGGGCCAGTGCGAACGCTCCCTTCAGCTTCCGACCGTTCAAAATGAAGGCGAATTTCCCCGCTGCAAGCCGCGCCTCTGGTGAATCCGCCTCGCTCACCTCATAGGTCCCGTAGTCCCAGACTACCACGGGTCCGGCACCATAGCTCCCCTCCGGGATGATTCCCTCAAAGTCGATATACTCCAACGGGTGGTCCGCAACCATCACGGCCAGCCGCTTGTCAGCAGGATTCATGGATGGCCCCCTGGGAACCGCCCACGATTTGAGTACCCCGCCCATCTCGATCCGGAAGTCGTAGTGCAGCCTGGTCGCCTTATGTTCGTGGACGACAAACCGTAGCGTCACGCTTGCCGTGGGTTTTGGCATCTTCTCGCACCTTCCCTGAACGTGATCCCAATTCACCAGACATTATGTCATAACTAAAGGGGATGGAACAAACATCTCGTGGCGCTCATTTTCGACAAAGAATTCAACGAAGAATAGGCCTATGCACTTGACGCAACTAACCCCAAGATGTTTGGTCGTACTCTCGCCTCTACTACTAAATATGGGGCCCAGGTGCGTCAAGTGCATAGGCCTAACGAAGCATGGTATTGACTCCGGGGAGACGCGGCATATGTATATTATATATAGACAGCATGTAAGTCGTGCCGACCGTCGTGTCGGCAGATATAGGGCAAGAGCTGAAAAATTCGAGAGTTCGGTGAAAAGGGCGGTATGTGCGTACTTGGCATGGGTGTTGCTCTAATCCTTATTAGAGGCCACCAGTTAGCCGGCGAGGAGGGAATGAGATGAGACGATCTAGAGTGATGTGGATATCTGTAGTGGCACTGCTCGTGATCGCAGTCGCAGGTTGGCGCATCTTGGAATCGGCCGAGCCGACATCCCAACTGCTTACTGGTCGACTGTGGCAAACCATGTCGCCGGATGCCAAGGTGGCTTTTGTGTGGGGAATCGGGAGCCTCGTGGAGTATGAGCGTGCGCAGGTCGGTGCTTCACCGATGGGCACAAAGAGTTTTATTCCGTTTCTTATCAAAGGCCTGAAGGGAAAACCGATTGATGAGGTCGTCCGCCTGGTCGATACGTACTACCAGACTTACCCGGACCAGCTTCAGCGACCGGTGATGGACGTCATCTTTCAGGCAGTCGTGCTGCCAACATTGACGGTGGACACTGAAGGAGGGATGGCGAAATGAGACGAATTTTGGCTTTCACCCTCGGCGTGGTACTGTTGGTCACCGTGGGGTGCGCAAACATGTCGTCGAAGGAGCAGCGAGCATTGAGCGGCGGCGCGATAGGAGCCGCAGGCGGAGCCCTGTTGGGTGCGATCGTTGGCGGGAGCCCAGCGATCGGCGCGGGCGTCGGTGGTGCAGTGGGTGCAGCAGCCGGAGCCCTCTGGGAAGACATCACCAGGACTACGAGCGGTGGCCAAAAGTCGAAGTCCAAGTAGGGACGGATCACCTTTTGAAAAAAGAAGGGAGATAGTCACATGCGGAAAGTTAAAGCTCTCGTTGCTGTCTTGCTAGCCCTGACCATTGGGGGGGTACTTCTTCCCACCAGCGCCCTCGCCAGGCGCGTCTCGGTCTTTGGGAGCCTGACGATTGCCAGGTGCACCGACGTGGCGTGCACCGGCACAACAGGGTTGACCACTGAGTTCAATGGGGTTTCGGTCACCACCAATCCCGGGTTAGAGAAAACCGTCACGTTTCAGTTCCCACCCTTTACGTTTCCGGTGTTCGTGAACAAGGAGACGGATAGCCCGGGTGGTGGCGATCTGGACACACTCCTGGTCCTGGTGAACGTCAGCGGAAGCTCCCAGAAGATTAAGTTAACGCTCCTAGATGTGGATGGGAATCCTGTCACGCTCACAACCGGCATCTTCACGGTGGATGCCAACCACACCCTCAGCCTCTCCCTCTCGAATCTGCTTCCGTAGAAGGGGCTGGACAGAAGGATACAAGAAGCTACCTCTTTTTCTGATTAAAAGAACTCCTGGGCCGCAGGGAACAAACATTGCTTGATGCCCAGATGCGGTTGCGCGCCTCGCACCCGCGTAGTAGAATGACGCAGCCTCCGGCTCATGCGTAACGAAACGGAGATTGAGTTGGCTGTAGGGGCGGGTTTGAAGCCCGCCCCTACTTTCGCGGTGAGGTGACCACACCATCAGCGCGAGCGTAGCTGAAAAAGCACTTCAGCGTTATCTCACTCGCGAGGCGCACGGGCTGGAGGCGCTCTGCCGACAGGTCA
>JANGEZ010000038.1:0-2710 GCA_031838355.1 Candidatus Methylomirabilis sp. bin48
AAGGATCCTCAGTGCTGTCGCCCTTCTCCCAGCCTTTCTCCTGCTGGTTCAGTTTGGAACCCCCTTTCACTTCTTCTTGCTTGTTACACTTGCGATCCTCGTTGGACTGCATGAGTTCTACGGGATGGCAAAGGCCGGTGGCTGGCACCCGTTGACGCCCCTGGGGATGGGGAGCGGTCTGGCGCTGAGTTGCATGGAGTTCCTCGGGACGCCGGCGCCATGGCTGATATCGGCCCTGGCGGGGGTGGTCGTCCTCCTGCTTATCAGTCTCCTGGTGGGAGGGACGGAGCCGAAAGAGGCTGCCTCGCGAGGGGCAATCACCCTGCTCGGTCTCATCTACGTCGTAGGACTGCTGAGCTTTCCAGCGCTCCTGCGGGCCATGGTGTTGGGCCGCATCTATATCTTTTACCTTGTCTTCGTCACCTGGGCAGGAGACACCGGGGCGTTCTATGTGGGCTCGACGATGGGGAAGCGGTTGCTCTGTCCCTCCATCAGCCCGCGCAAGACCGTGGAAGGGAGCGTGGGCGGACTTATCTGTTCTGTGTTAGCCTCCGGCGTGGCCAAGCTCTGGTTCTGGGAGGAGCTCGGGACCGTCGAATGCCTCGCGCTTGGACTCGGGCTGGGCGTACTGGGCCAGGCGGGGGATCTATGCGAATCTATGTTAAAACGAAGTTTCGGGGTGAAGGACACCGGCGCGCTGATCCCGGGCCACGGCGGTATACTGGATCGAGTGGATAGCCTCCTCTTCACCGGGCCTGTCCTCTATGTGGCTGCGCTGGCTGGGTGGGTATGACGCCTGTCTTGCCGGCTGCGCTTTCAGCAGGGCTCCTCATCCTCGCGTTTCCGACGCCTGACCTGGGATGGCTGGCGTTCGTGGCCCTTGTCCCGTTGCTGTTGGCCATTCGCGGCCTGGCTCCGGTTCGAGCTTTCTATCTAGGGACTCTTGCAGGATGGCTCTTTTACATGGTGAGCGTCTCCTGGGTGACGCATTCGATGATGGTATACGGCGGCGTCCCGTTCGCGATCAGCATGCTGACGCTTGTCGTCCTGGCAGCATACCTCTCGCTCTACTTTGGATTATTCGCTATGGGTACCTCTTGGATGGCGAGCGTGCCGTGGCCCCTCAACCTTCTTGTCCCATCGGCCTTGTGGGTCGGTTTGGAGTATCTGCGGACCTATGCACTGACGGGATTTCCCTGGATCCTCCTGGGGTACACGCAATACCGGCACATCTCGCTCTTGCCGATTGCATCCGTCGCGGGGGTATATGGTCTTTCGTTTCTGGTGGTGCTCATCAACATCGCCCTGGCGCAGTGGGTTGGAGGTGCGCCCGCCCGTTTTCGGAGCATTGTCTTCGCCGGGGCTCTTACCCTGACCCTCCTCGCCTCCCCGAGACTGCTGTCGCCGCCGGCTACGTCTGCCGGGTCAGAACAGGCGATTCGGGTCGCCCTGGTGCAGGGCAATATCGACCAGGGGGTGAAGTGGGATACGGCGATGCAGGCAGCCACCATCGAGCGATATCGCCGTCTCAGCCTGGAGGCGGCAAAGTACGCCCCGGCCCTCATCGTGTGGCCTGAAACTGCCGTTCCCTTCTTTCTTCGGTATGAACCGGCGTTGCAAGGCCGCGTCCTGGACATTGCTGCTGAAACCGGCAGCTATCTGCTGGTGGGCAGTCCGGATGCCGAGCCGTCCGCGGCCGCCAATGGCGGTACCCGCTATCATAATAGCGCGTTCCTGATCTCTCCCAAGCGGGAACTCCTGAGCAGGTACGACAAAATTCACATGGTTCCCTTTGGAGAGTATGTTCCCCTCAGTTCGATCCTATCTTTTGTCCATAAGCTGGCGTACGGAATCGGCGACTTCGAAGGGGGCCGGACCTACACAATCTTTGATGCCCCGGGCGGCCGTTTCGGAGTCACCATCTGTTATGAGGCGATCTTTCCGGATCAGGTTCGACGCCACGTGAAAGAAGGGGCAGAGTTCCTGGTCAATATCACAAACGATGCGTGGTTCGGCCGGTCGGCTGCCCCGGTCCAACATCTGGCAATGGCTGCCCTTCGGGCTGCCGAGAACCGCCGCTATCTGATCCGATCGGCCAACACCGGCATTTCCGCTATTGTGGATCCGAGCGGCCGGATCCTCCAGGCCTCCGATATTTTTGTACCCACCGTGATTACAGAACAGATTCGCGCAGAGCGAACGCAAACGTTTTACACCCGTTACGGTGATCTCTTCGCGTGGGTCTGTATCATCTTTATTATCGCAGTATTCATGGCAAGGTGGGCCTGGAGTATTGTTCGGATCGCTCCGGTGCCTGCTTCCGTTTCACAAAGGAGGACGCAATGATCCCAGAGTTCGCGCGCACACTCGATGAGTTGAAGGAGAAGCTGCATACCCTGCGGGTGTATCTTTGACGTAGCGGGGAAGCAGTTACGTCTGGCCGCGATTGAAGAGCTGCTCCATTCACAGGAATTCTGGGCAGACACCTCCCGTGCTCGGGAGATTATGAAGGAGCAACGCGCGCTCAAGGATGTGGTTGACCAACCGGAGGCCATCGGGCGCGAGCTCGAAGAGCTGACGGTCTTACTCGAGCTGCTGCGGGAGGAAGAAGATCCACAGGTTCTGAAAGAGTTGGGGAGTTCGCTTCGGAGCCTGGAGAGTCAGGTCGTTGCGCTCGAGCTGACGACGGTCATGACGGGAGAATACGACC
>JANGEZ010000039.1:0-3475 GCA_031838355.1 Candidatus Methylomirabilis sp. bin48
GCCACGTACTTCCACTTGATCGGCGCCCCTTCCTTGGTCAGATCGAGGGCAAAAATATTATGCGAGTTGCCCGTAGAATAGGAGCTGTGGGCATACATCGTGTCGCCGACAACCAGCGGGCCTCCCTGTTGGCCGTTGAGTGTCCCCAACGAGAACGACCAGGCGACTTTCAGGTTTTTCACGTTCTCGGGCGTAATCTGGTTCAGGGTGCTGTAGCGGGTCCCTGCGTAGTTCTTGCTCTGCTGCGCCCATTGGCCATCGTCTTTTTGGAGCTTCAACACATCGTCGTTGGCTGAGACGATAGGCGCCGTCACTACAAGGCTCCCACCCAGAATCAGCAGACCCCCGATCAGTGACGTACATCGTTTCACGCTCATTGAATGCCTCCCTCTTCATCCGGTCCTGTTGCTTCCCAGAAAATCATCTCACACTTCTCTCTAATACCCCTATTGCCCCTACTTCACTTACGCCGCCTTTTCAGGCATTGCGATCCACGCACTCACTTAAGCAAAGATGCAGAGCTGCCTTTCTCCTCCTTTCTTTTGCCTCGCCTCTTCACGATTGGGTAAATCGCTCAACGCTCTGCAATGCGACATCTTACCGGGTGAAAGAAAACACGCTGATGATACCACGAGACCCGTCCTGCATATATGCGACCAAACCCTTTTCTTTGACAGCCGATAGCACAATCAGGTCCTTCCTGCCGGCACCGTTCAGATCGGCCAAGGCAACGTCACGCACCTTCCCCTCAAGAGGGATCGTCTCCCACCCCCGTGTAAAGGCTCCTTCTTGACGGTCAAACGCCACAACCTGGCTAGGCAGGGACGACTCAACCCGAAAAATCCCAATCTTTTTCGGATTAGTAAAGGTCAGAAGCTCTGTCTTGGCGTTACCCCACAGGGGCGGCGACTCGACAAGGATCCGCCTCGGCAGGATCTGCAAGGCGGCGTACTCTTCTGGGGTGATCGGGATCCCCGACCTGAGTCCATACTTCTCCTGAAGAGCTCGGTACGTGGGGATGTGAGAAAAGGCAAGGTGCTCGACCTCGCCCAGGTCATCTTTGCCTTCCCAGGACGGCTTACCCTCGCCCCCGTAGGTCTTGACCCGCTGCTCACTGATGACAGCAACCTCTGATATCTGATCGCCAGTGGCATTGATCGGCGCAAATTCGTAGAGATTCTTCACCTGGACAGGAAGGATGAGTGGCTGCCCTTCGACATACCGATCGCCATTCCAGGACAGTCGGATGATCGCCCCTTCAAAAGCAGTCAGTTCCCCCATCCGCTGACCGACCAGGATAGGCGTCTCGATGCCGGGGCCCATGACTACGCGAAGGAAATAGCCCAGCTTATCGGCAATTCGGACGAGCCGGCCACCTTGAAGTTCCAGGATAAACGACTGAAGTTCGTTCCGAGACCCAGACAGGGCCGTGACAACAACCTGGGCATGGCCACGGCCGTTAATATTACCGACGTCAAGGTGCAGGTGGCGAAGAGATCGGGGGCTGCTAACTCTGACAATTGGCGCCAGTCGTTGATTCTGCCACCGATAGACAATCACCTCAGAGGAGGTTATCCCAACGATCTCTGGCCGTTGATCCCCATCCAGATCTCCCGCTGCCAGCGAAAGAAGCGGATCGGGCAGCTCGAATACTACAGACTCTTGCAAGCTCTTATTATTATCGGAACGCGCCGGTTCGGCCTCAGCCATAGTCAGGAATGAAGGGACCCCGGGCTTTCGCAACGCCTCTTCGGCAACCACACTCTTACGGGAAGAGGCTATCTCTGAAGGGGGACCTTTTAGTTGCTCGGCAGTTCTCGAAGGCTCTGGAATTTGACGCTCTGTATGGATGGAAGAGGGTGGTGACGCTGCGGAGGGAACCTGCCCTGAGCCAGGCCGACGGGTCGGCCCTGACGGGAGCGAAGGAGCGGCCATGACCATCGGTCCACGTTCCGCGACCTCAACGCTCGCTACTGTCAACGGCGCTCCAGTAACGACCGACATGACCTGCAGATTCAAGAAGAGTCCCTGGTGACCAGGGCTGAGTTTGCCCAAAACGAGGAGCTGAACGTGCGCCTTCTCCGCCAACAGTTTCAGGGTTGAGGGATCGCCGAATGATTCCACCCGCGAGGATTGCTCCCCCGCCAGCGCGGCCCTGAGGAGAGGATCCTCGATCACGATAAAGTGGCCGGTTTTGGCCAGCGCAATGGCCAGATCTTTCGTGACTGAATGGGCATTCGCTTCCTTGATCCCGCCGGTATCGATGAGTGGAAGACCGACTAATAGACGGTCTGAACTGACCCGGACCAAATCCCTGGCCCTGATGGTAGATCCTTCCTCTCTGAAGACAATGGCCGCCTCCGAGAATTTCTCTTTCACATCAACGACTCTGAGGAGACCCAGCCTCTTGTCCCGCCTTCCCAAGACTTCGCCAGTCACCGGATGTTTGACCTCATCTCCTTCCCGGTAGACCTGCAGTTCCATCCCCTGGTATACCTGCTTGACTCCCAGGTCGATCAGAACCCGGTCCCTCTCGACTCCGGTCACTGATCCCTGGACGGCTGGAAAGGCTTCAGCGAGTTTAGCGGCCGCCTCCTCAGCGGCTTGACCAAAGGCCGGCTCCAGAGCGCGAGCTTGAGAGGCAATGAGATGGACGAAAAGGGTGACGACGAGAGAAAGGAAGGCCAGCCCGCGCCAGCCACAGGGAGGAGCAACTCTGACCGTTGTCGTGTTCTTCACAAAGTGGGTGAAAACCTTCATGCTCTTGAACGCGATCGGCATCAACTCGATTGTATCCAGGAGAAACAGTGCACGTCTCTCATGCCACGGAGAGCCAACCCATTCAAAGACGCTGTTTGATGCGGTGGTATTCTGACCTTACTCACGCTAATCTGTCAAGTGATTTTTCTCTCGAATATACGCCGTCTTGAGAGAGTGAGCGTTACGGAATCCTAGGCATCAGCAGGCGCGGCGGGCTGTCCGCTCGCTTTTCGCCGACCAGATCCTTGCTCACAACCTTCCCTCCTGCAAAGCGATACCGGACATGAGTCTTGCCGTTGTAATCGGTGTCCTCTTCCTGAAATACCTTTTCGCCAGTCTCATTGTAGGAGACCCAGACGTCCGGGCGGCCGTCCTCGTTGGTATCGTACTCTTCTCTGGCAAGGCGGCCATTCTCAAGGAAGCGAACCAGGTCATACCGCCCCTCGTATTTGGTGTCAACCTCCTGTCGTCGAATATCTCCTTCTCGAAAGTAGGTCACGACATCTATCTTCCCTTGCCGCCTGGTATCCTGCTGTCGCTTGATCGGCTTGCCGTTTTCGTACCAGTCGATCAGATCTGGCCGGCCGGCTCCTTGCGTGTCCTCTTCTCGTCGGGAAAGGATGCCCACCTGGAAAAAATAGGCAACGTTCGGTCGACCTTGACCAAGAGTGTCCTCCTCTTGCTTCACGATCTGTCCGTTCTCATAGTAGGCCCA
>JANGEZ010000040.1:0-4327 GCA_031838355.1 Candidatus Methylomirabilis sp. bin48
TTGCTATGGCCACGACGGGTTCGATGGAAAGATCCGGCGTATCAATCCAAAACTGGATGCGAGGCGACTTCTGGGTTGCGAGGTGGAGGCGGCCAGTGGTGGTTTGGCCCTTCCAAAGCAGGCTCATCTGAGAAAGGTCGAGCCTGTCGCCCTCCCATCGCCCCTTCGCCAGTAGCCGTGCTTTGTCTCCAGGCGCTTTGCTGTTTTCCTCTCCGCCTGTCCCCGCATGCTTTAAACGGGGAAGTGTTACACCGACGCGCTGCAGATCGACATCGGCCTGCAGATCGAATCGCGGCCACTCGCCAACAGCCTTCGCCTCAAGATCAAAGGTTCCGCTAAGAGCTGCGACGGAGGGAGAGGAGCGTGGTACGCCGAGCGACGAAGCCAGTTGCGCGGCCTCGATACCCCGCGCGTGAAACTCCACCTCAATCGGCTGGCGATCGCCTTCATGGGGTCGTAAGCTTCCGGTCAGGTCAAACGAGCCGGATACGTTGCCAGGTAGGGGTCCACTGGCATGAATGCGGAGGGGACTGCGGGGAACTGGCGCCGAGATGTCCAGGTTCACATCCTTCAGCTCCAGCCTGGCTGGCCCATAAGGGTGGAGAGGGTTCTCGAGAACGAGGGCCCCATGGCGGATGGCTAGGGCCCCTGCCACCAAGATCGGAAGGGCAGGCTGTCCTCTGGCCACTCTCGCGCCTTCAGTGTGGCGCGGTTCGGCGGCTACCCCTCGCGCGGCCGGCCGAATCAAGTCATCAAGATTCCACCCTTCCGGCCCCCTGGCTAATCTGATGCGGGGCCGGTCAATGCGGATGCTCCTGACCTGGATTTCGCCCTTGAGGAGCGGAAGCAGCTTGAGCGCGACGTGAAGTTGCTCCGCGTCTAAGAACGGTTCGGACCACGGGGCACGATCAGCAATGATCAAGTCTCGAATGGTCACCCCGGGAGACGGCAGAAGGTGTACTCGTAGGCTGCTCGCGGTCACTGTGCGGTTCAGCAGTTGGCTGGCTCGGCTGGTGAGGATCCCTCTATACCGCTCCTGGTCCAGCAGAAGCGGGCCGACGAAGAGCGCCACGACGAGCCCGCCCAAGACCAGGAGCCACCACCGCCCGCGTCTCGTCACCTTACTTGTCCCCTCCAGGCTCCTCTCCCTTGAGTCGCGTGAGAAGCAGCTCGCCCACCACCTGTGGGTTGGCCTTGCCGCGACTGGACTTCATTACCATGCCAACTAGGAAGGTGAGGCTTTGCACCTTGCCTTTGCGGTAGTCAGCCACCGGCCCGGGGTGTTTGGCGAGCACCTCCTCAACAATTTGGAGTAGCTCGTCCTGGTTCGAGATCTGGGTCAATCCCTGCTCGTTAACGATCAGCTCAGCAGATTTCCCGGTGTGATACATTTGCTCGAAAACCGTCTTGGCAATCTTACCGCTGATTGTCCCACGAAGAAGCAATGTGAGAAGCGCGGCGAGTTCAGCCGGCGGGATCGGACTGTCGGTAATCCCCCGGCCATCTCTGTTCAAGTGGCCTAAGAGTTCCACCATCACCCAGTTGCTGGCGAGTTTTGGCTCGTGGGAGGCCTTTGCGACATCCTCGTAGTAGTCGGCAAGCGGCCTGGAGACGGTCAGGACCGCGGCATCGTAGTCCGGGATCCCATACTCGCTGGCAAACCGAGCGCGGCGCTGCTGTGGCAGTTCGGGTAGAGTCGCGCGGATCTCATCGATCCACTGCGATGAGATGACCAGCGGGACTAGGTCCGGCTCGAGAAAGTAGCGATAGTCGTGAGCGTGCTCCTTGCTTCGCATCGGCAGGGTCAGTTCCTGGTCGGCGTCCCACAGCCGTGTCTCTTGGACGATCCTTCCCCCTTCTTTGAGGATCTGGGTCTGTCGCTGGATCTCATAGGCTAAGGCCTTCTGGACGCCCTTGAAGGAGTTCATGTTCTTGACCTCAGCCTTGACCCCCAGCTCCTCACTCCCAGTCAGTCGCAGCGAGACGTTGGCGTCGCAGCGCAGGCTGCCTTCATCCATATTGCCGTCGCAGACTTCCAGGTACACGAGGATCGCCCGGAGCTGCCGGAGATATTCTCCAGCCTGTTCCGGGCTGCGGATGTCGGGCTCGCTGACGATCTCCATCAACGGCACGCCGCTGCGGTTAAAGTCCACCAGGCTGGAGTCGGCGACCTGCAACGTACCAGCATGCAGCAGCTTGCCGACGTCCTCTTCGAGATGGAGGCGATGGATTCGGACACACGTAAGCACGTCGCCAACCGGGAATGCGACCGTCCCACGTTGGGCCAGCGGAAGTTCGTACTGAGAGATCTGATAGTTCTTCGGCATGTCTGGGTAGAAGTAATTTTTCCGGTGGAAGCGAGACGCTGGAGCGATGTCGCACCCCAGGGCAAGCGCGCTCTTGATGGCGAACTCCACCACCCGTCTGTTCAGGACCGGCAAGGCGCCAGGCATCCCCATGCAGACGGGACAGGTCTGGCTATTTGGCGGGGCGCCAAAGACGGTGCTGCAGCCGCAGAAGATCTTCGATCTGGTCAGGAGCTGGGCGTGCACCTCCAGCCCGATGACCGCCTCATAGGTGGATGTTGTGGACAATTGCCGCTCCTTCGCTCTCTACGTCAGAGGCCGGATTGACTCGAGAAAGTCAACGTACGCATCGGACAGCCCGTGTTCCTCGGCGCCGCTGATCAGCAACTGTTTATATCGTTTTGAGGGAGGTGTCTCGCGGTCCGGATTCCCCATGATGTACGCAAACGCTGCGATGATCTTGCCTGAGCGGGTCTGTACCTGGACCTCCCTTCGGACATACAAACCGGGGTACCCTTCGTACTCATCCAACGCCTTTCGTTCCGCTTCACTGATCTCCCACGCCACCCCCTCGACCTGCTTCCCTGGCTTTTCGCGGATGTTTGCAATCCCGCCACCCCACACCCGGGAGTTCCCGGAGAAGGTGAGCTCATGGTCGGAGAGTACCGCCGCGGCCACAAACGTCGCCTTCGGACAGAGCCGCTTGAGTTGAACTCGCTCCATGTTCGAGCCGTAGGCGAAGTAGAGCATCTGGCTAGCGCCTCCCAGAACGAGCCGGAACCCTCGTGTGCCAGATCGCGTGGGGCTCAAACTTAAACGAGGTTGCCATACGGTGCTCCTCGGTGATCTCGACCTCGAAGGGCGCTTCCTGACCGGGATCGAGCGCCACAACTCTTGCCGCCTGCTGGCCCAACTCCCGCCGGGGGGCCGGCTTACTTTTTCGCGGCCCTACGTGGCTCCTCGTTTCACCAACAAACCGGACGACGATGACGACATCTTCAGCCCGATCGCCGCTGATGTTCTTGACCGTGCCCTTGAGGGTATCGATCCAACGTTCCGAGTTGAGGATCACCAAATCCTTGTTCGCGGCCGAGGCCAGGGATGGTAGCAGACTGAGCGCCAAGGTAAGCGCCAAGACAAGTCGTCTCACCGCTGCTGCCACCATCTCACAATGGGGGCTTGCGGCGGTGCCAGTCGGTTGCCTGTTCATAGGCGTGCGCCACCCTTAGGATGGTCGCCTCGTCGAAGGGCTTGCCGATAAGCTGAAGCCCGATCGGCAGCCCGGCCTTGGTAAACCCGCATGGGATCGAGATGCCGGGCAGGCCAGCCAGGTTGACCGAGATCGTGAAGATATCCGAGAGGTACATCTGGAGCGGATCCTCGGTCTTCTCGCCGAACTTGAACGGCGGCGTCGGCGAGGTAGGGGTCACGATCACCTCGCACTGCTCGAAGGCCCGCTCAAAGTCCCGCCGGATCAGCGTCCGGACCTTCTGCGCTTTGAGGTAGTAGGCATCATAGTAGCCGGCCGACAGCGCATAGGTCCCGAGCATAATCCGGCGCTTGACCTCCGGCCCAAATCCCTCCCGCCGGCTCCTCTGGTACATCTCCAGCAAGTCAGCCGGCTGCGTGGTCCTATACCCGTATCTGACCCCGTCGTAGCGGCCCAGGTTACTGCTGGCCTCCGCGGTTGCCACGATATAGTAGGTCGCGATGGCATACGGAGTGTGAGGGAGTGAGATCTTTTCCTGCGTCGCCCCCAGCTCCTTCAGCGTCCGGATTGCCGTCCAGACGGCCGCCTCGACCTCCGGGTCCATCCCCTCGATAAAATAGTCGTCGGGAATACCGATGCGCACCCCCCGAATGTCTCCGGTGAGTGTAGCCGAATAGTCTGGGACGGGCAGATTCGCCGAGGTCGAATCGCATGGGTCGTGTCCGGCGATCGCGTGCAACAACATGGCGCAATCGCGAATATCTTTCGCGAAGGGTCCGATCTGATCGAGTGACGAGGCGAAGGCTACCAA
>JANGEZ010000041.1:0-3839 GCA_031838355.1 Candidatus Methylomirabilis sp. bin48
GCTGATATGGATCCAAAATCGCTCTAAGGGGCTTACGATGACTATTGATAACGCGAAGATCGATGTCACCGACCGTAACCGGGCTGAGGAGAGTCGGCGGATGGCAGCAGCCCTTGAGGCGATCTCTGAGGGCCTCGTCGTCGCCGATGCCGAGGCCAAGGTCCAGTATGTCAATCCAGCCTTTACGCAGATGACCGGTTACAGTACAGCCGAGACGGTCGGTCGTACGCTTCGCCTGCTCGAATCCGGCCGCCATGATGCGGCATTTTATCATCGCATAGAAACCGCCCTGCATGGTCAGGGGGAATGGAGAGGAGAGATCTGGCACCGCCGGAAGGATGGAGAGATCTATCCCCAGTTCATGGTGATCAATGCGATCAATGGTGGGAATGATCAGACCATCGGGTATGTTGCGATCCTGGCCGATATCACCGAGCAAAAACAGGCTCGAGAGACCCTTCGGCAGGCCCGTGACGCCGCCCTCGAGGCCTCACGGCTCAAGTCCGAGTTCCTGGCCAATATGTCGCACGAGATTCGGACACCGATGAATGGGATTCTCGGGATGACCGAACTCGCACTTCGCACAGCGCTGACGGTGGAACAGCGCAGCTATCTTACCCTGGCGAAGAGTTCCGGAGAGGCCCTGCTCGAGATCATCAACGATATTCTCGATTTCTCGAAGATCGAGGCGGGCCGTCTCGAACTGGAGCAGGCGCCGTTGTTGCTGCGTGAGACCATTGGGTCGGCGACAAAACCTTTGGCCCTCCGAGCCCATCAGAAAGGGCTCGAGCTCAGTTGTCACATCATGCCTGAGGTCCCGGAGGCCCTGATCGGGGATCCGGTTCGGCTGCGACAGATCGTGGCCAATCTGGTCGGAAACGCCCTCAAATTCACCGAGCAGGGCGAGGTCGTATTGCGTATAGATCTGGAGCGGCATGGTCCAGTAGGGGATTCGACTTCGAATCGTGGGTCGCGAATCTGCAGCCTACACTGCTCAGTGACCGATACGGGGATTGGGATTTCGCCCGAGAAGCAGCGGCTGATCTTTCAGCCCTTTGTGCAGGCCGACGGGTCGACAACCCGGGAGTATGGGGGGACCGGTTTGGGGCTCACGATCTGCGCGCGTCTGGTTGAGCGGATGGGGGGGCGAATCTGGGTTGAGAGCCAGCCGGGGAAGGGGAGCACATTCCACTTTACGGCGCAGTTCGAGTTGCAGGATGACGATGGGGGGCGTGAGGGAATGGGTGTATTGACACTGGAGGGATTGGCTGGGCTTTCGGTGTTGGGAGTCGATGACAGTGCTACCAGCCGCACCATCCTGGAGGAGTGGCTGACCTGCTGGCAGATGCAGCCCACCATGGCTGCGAATGCTGGGGCAGCATTAGCGATTCTGGGTCGCACGAAAGGGTCTGGGCGGCCATTCAACCTGCTCATCCTCGACGCTGAGATGCCGGAGATGGATGGGTTTTCTCTGGCTGCCACGATTCAGCAGCAGAGTGAGGAGCGGGTTCCCACGATCCTCATGCTGAATTCGATCGATCAGCCTGGTGACATTGCGCGGTGTCGGGATCTCGGGGTCTCAACCTACGTGGTCAAACCGGTCACGCCCTCCGAGCTCTGGGATGCCATGATGATGGCGTTGGGCAAAGAGGGATTAGCAACACAGGTGACTGCGAAGATCGAGCAGGGCCAGAACGGAGAAGGCTCCCCAATCTCTGCGGCCGGTCGTCGACGCCGGATCCTCCTGGCCGAGGACAACCCGGTCAACCAGCTTCTGGCCGTTCGCCTCCTGGAGAAGGAAGGGCATTCGGTATCGGTGGCCGGTACCGGGCTCCAGGCGCTTGCGGCACTGGAGCAGGAACCGTTCGACCTCATTCTGATGGATGTGCAGATGCCGGAGATGGATGGCTTCGAGGCGACTGCCGCCATCAGAAAGCAGGAACAGGTATCAGGTCGGCACATCCCAATCGTGGCCCTGACCGCTCATGCGATCAAGGGCGATCGCGAGCGGTGCCTGACGGCCGGGATGGACGAGTATCTGTCCAAGCCCCTTCAGGCAGAGGCGTTGTTCAGCATGATTGTGCGGATCATGAAGGAGAAGTCGCCATGCGGATCCTGATTGCCGAAGACAGCCTCGTCTCGCGTCGCCTGCTCGAGACCACCCTCAGGCGGTGGGGATACGATGTGTTGGTGGCCTGCGACGGTTCCGAGGCTTGGCAGGTATTGGAGGCAAGTGAGGCGCCCCCGCTCGCGATCGTCGATTGGGTGATGCCGAAAATGGATGGTCCTGAACTTTGCCGGCGGATCCGTCAGACGCAAGGGACTTCCTTCATGTATGTTATCTTGCTCACAGCCAAAGGAATGCGGGAGGATATCGTGGCTGGACTCGAAGCAGGGGCCGATGACTATCTGGTCAAACCGTTCGACCCTGGGGAGTTGCGGGCCCGGGTTGATGTGGGGCGTCGCATCGTCGAGCTGCAGCGGGACTTGGCGGATCGTGTCCGTGAGCTGGAAGTGGCCCTATCACAAGTGAGGAGTCTTCGTGGACTCCTGCCGATCTGTGCCTATTGCAAGAAGATCCGAGATGATGGAAGCTACTGGCAGGAGGTTGAAGGATATATCACCAAGCACTCTGAGGCACAATTCAGCCATGGCATCTGCCCGGGCTGCTATGAGAAGTGTGTGAAACCTGAGCTTGAATGGATGAAAAGCCAGCGAGAAGCTGGAACTGCCCCTCTGTAAGTCGTAAGCCATACAAGGGGGAGAGTCCGTGAAGATAATCATCACCTCATTGTTGCTGTTCCTGTTCGCGTTCGGGGCAGGCGCCGCCGTCCATGCGCAAGGCATCGAATGATCGAATGGGAGACGCTCAACGCTGAGGGCAACTCGCTGTACAGGCAAGGACGCTATGACCGCGCGGTGGTCGTGGCGAAAAAGGCCTTGGCGGTCGCCGAGGAAGCGGTTGGGCGCGATCATCCCACTGTGGCCGTGAGCCTGAACAACCTCGCAGAGCTCTACCACACCCAAGGCCAGTACGCGCAGGCCGAACCGCTCTACAAACGCTCACTGGCGATTGATGAGAAGGTCCATGGCCCCAACCATCCGGACGCAGCGACATACCTGAACAACCTCGCGTCGCTCTACCACACCCAGGGCCAGTACGCGCAGGCCGAGCCGCTCTACAAACGCTCACTGGCGATCTGGGAGAAAGCCCTCGGCCCGGAGCATCCCGCTGTGGCCGCGAGCCTGAACAACCTCGCGTCGCTCTACCACACCCAGGGCCAGCACGCGCAGGCCGAACCGATCGACAAATATTCACTAGCGATTGATGAGAAGGCCCTCGGCCCGGAGCATCCCGCTGTGGCCACCAGCCTGAATAATCTCGCGGCGTTGTACAAGCAAGGACGCTATGACCGCGCGGTGGTCGTGGCGAAAAAGGCCTTGGCGGTCGCCGAGAAAGCTCTCGGCCCGGAGCATCCCGATGTGGCCGTGAGCCTGACTCACCTCGCGGAGCTCTACCGCACCCAGGGCCAGCACGCGCAGGCCGAACCGCTCTACAAACGCTCACTGGCGATTAATGAGAAGGCCTACGGCCCCAACCATCCGGACGTAGCGACAGACCTGAACAACCTCGCGTCGCTCTACCACACCCAAGGCCAGCACGCGCAGGCCGAACCGCTCTACAAACGCTCACTGGCGATTAATGAGAAGGCCTACGGCCCCAACCATCCGGACGTAGCGACAGACCTGAACAACCTCGCGGAGCTCTACCGTACCCAGGGCCAGCACGCGCAGGCCGAACCGCTCTACAAGCGCTCACTGACGATCAGGGAGAAAGC
>JANGEZ010000042.1:0-2330 GCA_031838355.1 Candidatus Methylomirabilis sp. bin48
TGGCCCCGACGCTGCCGATTGTGGCGGTTTCGACGAAGCCCCAGGTGGATGCGCGGGTCGTCTCCCACAAAGGGGTCTCATATGCGACGCTACCTTCAGAGTCTGCCGGGGCGATGCAGGTGCTCTTGGCCGGGCTGGCGCAGACCGAAATGACCAGGTTTCCGTCCGGCGCGGGGTCAGCACAATGATGGGGATTGATTGATGGGCTCTCTCTTTCAGAAGGATCTCGCAAAGTTGGAGTGGTAAAATGCGCAATTCAAATCATCATTCCTGCATAGTTCGTCACTACGGACAGAGCAAAGCCGTTTCTGATCTACGAGATGGGGTGAAGGAACAATTGTCCCAGGGTGGTCAGATGGTCAGCATTATCGAATACTCTGCGGAGAAGAAAGCCAGGAACAGCTATCCTCATAGGATCATATCTCCCCCCATCCCGAGCCGGTGTTGCCAGGCCCGTATGAACCGGATCGGACGGGTGCAGGTGGAGGATAACGGAAAGTTTTACTACAAGCGGTGTTCGCGCTGCGGCTTCACGGTTCGGGAGTTCATGTCAGCTATTGACATTGAGCGGCTGCTGAGCATGGATGTGGCGGCCTGGGGGGATCGCACGGAGAGTTGGCTTGACCGGATTCAGCATGAGGTCGAGACCGAAAGAGCCGCCTGAATCGCCGATGCGGCCGCCGGCACGCTCCAGAGGCCACCGGTGGTGATGATGCGGTAGGGCGCGCCGCGGAAAATGTGTGGAAAAAAGAGGCCGATGGCGCTAACATTATACGCTATTGGCGGGATGGCCAGCCGGTCCCAAGTACCGGGACCGGTGAAGAGGTTCCCGCTGCTTGAGATTCGAAAAGAGCGGAAGCAGGGAGATCATGAGCACTAACTCGAAGGCGATCGAGGCCCTGGCCAACCAGGAATATAAGTACGGGTTTGTGACGGAGATCGAAGAAGAGTCTGTTCCTCACGGGCTGAACGAGGAGATCGTCCGTCTCATCTCTGCCAAGAAAAATGAGCCCGACTGGATGCTTCAGTGGCGCTTAAAGGCCTACCGGCATTGGGCGAAGCTGGAAAAATCAGAGGCAGAGCCGAAGTGGGCCAACGTCAAATATCCGCCTATCGACTACCAGGGCCTCCGGTACTACGCAGCGCCTAAGCAGCAGACGGAAGGACCCAAGAGTCTCGATGAGGTCGACCCGAAGCTGCTGGAGACGTTCGAGAAGCTGGGCATCCCCCTGTCGGAGCGGAAGCGGCTCAGCGGCATCGCGGTCGATGCGGTGTTTGACAGCGTCTCGGTGGCCACGACATTCAAGGGGAAGCTGGCCGAGCTCGGGATTATCTTCGGCTCCTTTTCCGAGGCGGTGCAGAATCACCCGGACCTGGTCAGAAAGTACCTTGGGTCGGTGGTGCCCTACACCGATAATTTCTTTGCTACGCTGAACTCCGCAGTCTTCAGTGATGGATCGTTCTGTTATATCCCGAAAGGCGTGCGCTGCCCGATGGAGCTTTCGACCTACTTCCGGATCAACGCCGCCCAGACGGGCCAGTTCGAGCGGACCCTGATCATCGCCGATGAAGGGGCCTATGTGAGCTACCTGGAGGGGTGCACCGCTCCGATGCGGGACGAGAATCAGTTGCACGCGGCGGTCGTGGAGCTGATCGCCCACGATGACGCCCAGATCAAGTACTCGACGGTCCAGAACTGGTATCCGGGCGACAAGGAGGGTAAGGGCGGCATCTACAACTTTGTCACCAAGCGCGGTAAGTGCCTGGGGAAGCGCTCCAGGATCTCCTGGACGCAGGTGGAGACCGGCTCGGCGATCACCTGGAAGTACCCGAGCTGCATCCTGCAGGGTGATGACTCGACCGGAGAGTTCTACTCGGTCGCGCTGACCAACCACTACCAGCAGGCGGACACCGGCACCAAGATGATCCATATCGGTAAGCATACCAGGAGCACCATCATCTCGAAGGGAATCTCCGCCGGCCACGGGCAGAACAGCTACCGGGGACTGGTCAAGATTATGAAGGGGGCGACCGGCGCCCGGAACTACTCGCAGTGCGACTCCTTGCTGCTCGGCGATCAGTGCGGCGCTCATACCTTCCCGTACCTCGAGGTGCATAACAACTCCTCGCAACTCGAGCACGAAGCCTCAACCTCGAAGATCGGTGAGGATCAGCTCTTCTACTGCAAACAGCGCGGGATCTCGGCCGAGGATGCCGTCAATCTGATCGTGAACGGCTTCTGCAGGACGGTCTTGCGCGAGCTGCCGATGGAGTTCGCCGTAGAAGCCCAGAAGCTGCTGGGCGTGAGCCTGGAGGGGAGCATTGGATAA
>JANGEZ010000043.1:0-4827 GCA_031838355.1 Candidatus Methylomirabilis sp. bin48
GTTCAAGGAACTGGCCGGCGTAGACATCACGAAAGAGCCGATGGAGGTCGGGCCGACCGCCCATTATATGAATGGGGGGATTCGGGTCGACGCGGACACGACAGCGACGGCGGTGCCCGGCCTGTTCGCGGCCGGCGAGGTTGCGGGAGGGCTACATGGCGGCAACCGCCTTGGTGGCAACGCCCTGTCTGATCTCCTGGTTTTTGGCCGGCGCGCGGGTCAACATGCGGCGTTGTACGCAAAAAGCCGCTCCAGCTCGCCGACGGCTGATACGAGCCAGCTTGACGCGTGCGCACGTGAGACCCTGATGCCGTTTGAGGGTAAGGGCGCCGAGAATCCCCACGCTTTTCATGCCGAGTTGCAAGAGACCATGCAGCCGCTGGTAGGAATCATCCGGACGGAAACGGAGCTGCAGGAGGCGCTGGTACAACTCGGACAGTACCGACAGCGACTGCCGCAGGTTCGTGTCGAGGGTGGCCGTACATACAATCCCGGCTGGCATGCGGCCTTGGACCTGAACGCGATGCTCACAGTGGCGGAATGCGTGACGCGAGCGGCGCTGGAACGCAAGGAAAGCCGTGGCGGGCATACGCGGGACGATTACCCGGTCGCAGATCCACGGTTTGCTTCAGTGAACGTGGTCGTCCGTAAACGTCACGGGGCGATCATCACGGTCCTTGAGCCGACTCTCGAGATGCCGGAGGAGCTCAGGCAGCTTCTTAAGGAGAAGGGGTGATGCCGGTCATCACGCTGCGGCTCTTCCGGGGCGACGCGAGGGGCGGCGATTTCACGGAGTACCGGGTAGAGGCCGAGGAGGGGATGGTCCTCCTCGACGTGATCCACCGAGTACAGGCGACGCAGGCGCCTGACTGTGCGGTCCGATGGAACTGCAAGGCCGGCAAGTGCGGCTCGTGCAGTGCCGAGATCAACGGCCGGCCACGGCTTATGTGTATGACCCAGATGAGCCTGTTTCCTGCTGGTGAACCGATCACGGTCGCCCCCATGAAGGCCTTCCCGATTATCCGGGACCTGGTGAGCGATGTCTCCTTCAACTACGAGGTCGCCAAGACGATCCCCGCCTTCAGGCCGCGACCGTCCGAGCCTGATGGTACCTATCGGATGATGCAAGAGGACGTCGAGCGAATTCAGGAGTTCCATAAGTGTATCGAGTGTTTTCTCTGCCAGAATGTCTGCCACGTCATCCGTGACCACGAAGAGAATAAGCCGCACTTCGCCGGGCCCCGCTTCTTCGTTCGGATGGCGGCGCTGGAGATGCACCCGTTGGACACCCACTCGCGCACGGAAATGCTCCGGGCGAAAGCCGGAATTGGCTACTGCAACATCACCAAGTGCTGCACCGAGGTCTGCCCCGAGCAGATCCGGATCACCGACAACGCCATCATCCCGCTGAAGGAGCGCGTGGTGGACGATTGCTACGACCCGCTCCTCTGGGTAATCCGCAAGTTCACTCGAAAGTAATAGTCACCCGCCCCACTGCCTCAAGTTCCACTGACTACTCGACGGTCACGCTCTTGGCGAGGTTGCGTGGCTGGTCCACGTCACACCCCTTCCGTGCGGCGATGTGGTAGGCGAGGAGTTGCAGGGGGACGACAAGGAGCAGGGGCATCAGGTGAGGGGAGGTATGAGGGATGTTGACCAGATGGTCGGCCTTGGCCATCAGGCGGGAATCGGTCTCATCGGAGAGGGCGATGACGATCCCGTTACGCGTTTTCACTTCCTCGATATTGCCTAACACCTTCTCGAAGGTCCTATCCTTTGGCGCGAGAAAGACCACCGGCATCTCTTCAGTAATCATGGCAATGGGTCCGTGTTTCATTTCGCCGGCCGGATACCCCTCGGCGTGGATATAGGAGATCTCCTTGAGCTTCAGGGCCCCTTCCAGCGCGATGGGGTAGTTGATGCCCCGGCCAAGGTAGAGGAAATCCGAGGCGGTGTAGAAGTGCCCGGCCAGTTCTTCCAACGCGGGGCCAAGGGAGAGTACCTGCTCCATCTGCTGTGGCAGGCGGATCAGACCACTGAGCAATTCCTGGGATCTCGTTCCATCGAGGCACCCTCTGGCTCGACCAAGAGCCAATGCCAGCAGGTAGAGGGCGGCCAGTTGGGAGGTGAAGGCCTTTGTCGAGGCGACGCCGATCTCCGGGCCGGCGTGGGTGTATAGGACGCCATCGCTTTCGCGGCTGAGCGTAGAGCCGACCACGTTGCAGATGGCGAGGGACTTGCAGCCGTGGCGACGGGCCTCGCGCAGGGAGACCAGGGTATCCAGCGTTTCACCTGACTGACTGATTGTGACGACCAGCGTCCGCTCATTCAGGATCGGGTTGCGGTACCGGAACTCGGAGCCATAGTCCACCTCGACCGGAATACGCGCCAGATCTTCGATGAGGAACTTACCGACCAGCCCGGCATGCCAGGAGGTCCCGCAGGCGACGAAGATGATCCGATCGATCGTCGGCAACGTGGTGCGGAGTGACTCCAGCCCTTCGAGGTAGATCTGACCGCTCTCCAACGAGAAGCAGCCATGGATAGTGTCGCGGATCGCTCTGGGCTGCTCGTAGATCTCCTTCAGCATGAAGTGCTTGTATCCGCTCTTTTCAGCCATGATGGGGGTCCAGAGGATTTTTTGGACCTTCTTTTCCACCGGCTCCCCGGTCAAGGTCGTGACGTTGACACCGTCATGGGAAAGGACGACCATCTCTTCGTCGTCCAAAAACAGGACATCGCGGGTGTGGGAGAGGATGGCGGTGACGTCGGAGGCGATGAAGAACTCTCCGTCACCAAGCCCCACCACCAGTGGGCTGCCATTCCTGGCCGCCACCAGTCTGTGCGGATCACCCCGCCAGAGAATCCCAAGGGCGTAGGCCCCAACGACGCTGGTGAGCGCGCGACGCACGGCAACCTCTAAGTCTCCCGTTTCCTGAAGTTGCGCCTCGATCAGGTGGGCGATCACCTCGGTGTCGGTGTCGGACGTGAAATGGTGTCCCTCCAACTGGAGCTTCTCTTTCAGGGCCAGGTAGTTCTCGATGATGCCGTTGTGGACGACGACGAGATCGCCGGTACAATCGCTGTGGGGATGCGCGTTCGCTTCGGTGGGCCGGCCGTGTGTGGCCCAGCGCGTGTGGCCGAGACCGACCTCTCCGGAGAGGTCACGACCCCACAGGGCATTCTCCAACTCCTTGATCTTGCCCACGCTGCGATACAGGGCGATCCGGTCCTGTTGGAGGATGGCCAGGCCGGCCGAGTCGTAGCCACGGTACTCCAGCCGCTTGAGTCCCTCCAGGAGGACCGGGACAACCTTCTTGTGTCCGACATACCCCACGATTCCGCACATCGCTCTACCCCTTCTGCTGTTTAGACCGAAATGCCGCAGCGAGGCCGGTCTTATTGACCTGCCGTGCCCGACCGAGTGCCAGCGCATCGGCCGGCACGTCCTCCGTGATGGTAGATCCGGCGGCGATGATGGCGCCGCGACCCACCGAGACCGGCGCCACGAGGCTTGCGTTGCTGCCCACAAACACGTCATCTTCGATTACGGTCTGGTGTTTGGTAACACCGTCATAATTACAAGTAATCGTCCCGGCGCCGACGTTGACCCGCTCTCCGATACTGGTATCGCCGATGTAGCTCAAGTGTGGAACCTTGGACCCTTCGCCGATGACCGACTTCTTAACCTCCACAAAGTTTCCAATCTTGGCCCGTTGGTGAAGCTGAGTGTGGGGTCTTAGGTGTGCGTAGGGCCCGATCTGGCACCCATCACCGATCTGGCTCTCCTGGATAATGCACCCATCAAGGATAACGGTGCCATCGCCCACCGTAGAATTGCGGATCCGGCAGCCTGAGTAGATCGTTGTCCCTTCTCCGATCACGGTCTGTCCTTCGAGGGTGACGTTGGGGTAGAGGATCGAATCGGAACTGATCCTGACAAACGAGCCAATGTAAGTACGCTCGGGGTCGAGCAGGGTGACCCCCTCAGTGAGCAGTCGCATGGCGGTCTTTCGCCAAAGAAGACGATGGATCTCAGCCAGCTCGGCGCGGGTGTTGACCCCTCGCACCTCGTCGGGATCTGGCGCGAGGCGTGCCTGCACGCCTCCGTCGCGATCCCGTAGCAGCGCGATGGCGTCAGGGAGATAGAGTTCACCCTTGACAGCGGAAGGGCGGATCGTCTGGAGGGCCTTAAAAAGCGCGGGTGCGGCAAAGCAATAGACTCCGGTGTTGATTTCGTGGATTTGCCGCTCCTGCGGCGTGGCCTCCAGCTCCTCGACGATCCGCAGGAGTTCCCCTGTCGCGGATCGCACTACCCGTCCGTAGCCGGTTGGCTCAGTCACCTCAGCCGTGAGCACGGTGGCCAGCGCACGGGCCTCGCGGTGCGCCAGCAGAAGGCCGTCGAGGGTTGCTGAGGTGAGGAGGGGCGTATCCCCCGATACGACCAACAGATCGCCATCGAAGCCGGCGAGGGCCTCTTGGGCGTGGAGTAGGGCGTGAGCTGTACCTCGCCGTTTCGGTTGGCAAACGAATTCGACGGCTTCGCCAGCCAGCGCCTCTTTCACTCTATCGGCCTGGTAGCCGACGATCACGAGCGTTCGCTTTGCCCGCAAAGGGCGGCACGCTTCGACGACGTAGGCGATCATCGGCAGGCCGGCCACCGGATGTGCCACCTTCGGGAGCTTCGAGCGCATCCTGCTCCCCTGGCCAGCAGCCAGGATGACCGCGCAGAGATCGTTCACGTGCAGACACCCCTCCTCAGACTATGGGTTACAGTCTTCGTGATGCTATCACACCTTCCAGTGGCCGCAAAATCGATTGCGCAGA
>JANGEZ010000044.1:0-3238 GCA_031838355.1 Candidatus Methylomirabilis sp. bin48
AATGACCCGCGAGGGAGATTTTCCGGGCAGGAGACAATGGGAAAGCGTGTGCATTTTTTTCTTGCGTTACTCCCAAACCTTCGATACGGTAAACGTACACAAGAAAGGAGGTGATCCAGTGGGCTTACCATTAACCATCTGGACAACATGTGAGGTGATTGTAACGTAGGTGTGTCCTCCTCACCGGATCGACTGCCTGTGGATTCCGCCTACGGAAATCCAGCAGTCACCGAGCCCTGAAGCCCTGGCCTTGTCCAGCCAGGCCCCGCGATGCTGTCACGGGGAAGCGCTTCGGGGCTTTTTTATTTGAAGAAGCTAGCCTGAACGTTGCGCCTTGGAACAGACCGTGATACCTATGTATGGGTCCCGTAGGGGCGGGGTTAATCCCCGCCCGCCGCATGGGAGGGCATAAACCCTCCACGTCACTTGACCTGCAGGCTCTCTCTCAGCCGCATCATCGGCCCCTTCATCCAGTCGCCGCAGCCGCCTTTCTCCTCCCGAAGCCAGGACTCGCCAAAAGCATCGTACTCGATCCAAAAGACCCGATTATCGTAGAAATGAACTCTCAGAACCTCCAACTGTCCCAACTTCGTCCCTGGTACCCATCGCCCCCAGACTTCCTGCTTGATATCCATAGGACCCTGGGAGGAGACGAGCTTTGAGACCATCTCACGGGTCATGCCCAGCACAAGTGTCTGATACGCTTGGCGCGTAGGCGTGGCGGCCGCTGGGGCTTGCTGCGCGAAGGCCGGGGCCGCTAAGCAGAACATCGCTACCAGCAACAGCATGCTGGCTCTTCGGATCATGCTATCCTCCTTTATCTGTCATTGCGAGCCAAAGGCGAAGCAATCTCACTGTTCTTTCCTTGCAAGATCGCTTGGTCCCATTTGCTCCGCTCTGAGTCCTCGCAATGCCGCTGACCCTTACAGCATGGTGAATGGCTCTACTCCGTCTGCGGTCCGCGCCCTCCTGATGAGGGGGTGGGCGACGATTTCATCAGCTTTTCCAACGATTCAACCCTGTTCCTGAACTGCTCACTAATAAGCTTGCCCTCTTCCGGGGTTCCAATGACATGAGGTGTGATCAGGATGATGAGCTCCTCCCGTTTGAGCGACTCATTGGTTCCGCGGAACAGATACCCGAGCAGCGGGATCGAGCTCAGAAACGGGATACCGGTGTAGCCTTTCGACTTGTCCGTCCGAATGATCCCTCCGATGAGCAGCGACTGGCCATCCTGCACCACCACCGCCGTCTTTGTTGTCACCTTGTTGAACGAGGCGCCACCCTCAGAAGCAGGAGCCTCACTAGCAATACTCGTGTTCTCCGTCTCTATGTCCAGGGTAACCAATCGTTTCTCATTCACGTGAGGCTTGATCTTTAGGATAATCCCGATGTCCTTGCGTTGGAAGGTGCTGAAAAGATTGGAGGAGGTACCGGTATCGTTACTACTAGTAGTCCCCAGAGTCTGTACTCCGGTCGGAATCGGGACCTCCGAGCCAATCTGGATATTTGCCTCCTTGTTGTTGGCCGTAAGCAGGTGGGGGTTGGCCAGAACCTCTGCTTTTCTCACATCAACAAGATTATTTAAGACCACGCGAAACTTGTCCTTGTCTACAAAAGCAAGAGTAAGACCGGAAGCGGGAGCTTTGCCGCTCTGCACAACTCCAGCGACCGCGGTCGCAAGGGGCGCGACGCCATATGACCCCGTAATGAGGAATTGACCACTCCGGATAATCTCCTCCAAGCTAAAGCGAAAATCGTCGTTCAAGGTGATCCCGGCGAGCATGAGCTCGATCAACACCTGTTTCGGGACGATGTCGATCTGCTTGATCGTCGCCTCGATGATCTCGTAGTTACGGGGCGAGGTCTTGATAATCAGCGCATTGTTCGCCTCATCCGAGACGATGGTTACGTCGCCCACGATCTCCCCTGGCGCCGCCTCGGTGCCTGGCGGGGGTGGCGCACCAGGCGGGGGTGGCGGCTGGCCCGGGGCTGGGGGGGGAGGGGATGGCGGCGGCGCACCAGGTCCCGCCGGAGGCTGGCCAGGCCTTGTCGGTACAGCCGTGCCACGCACCAGATCTCGGCGGCCGTACAAGGTGTTGAGGGTATTCGCCAGCTCGCTTGCCTTCGCGTTCTCGACAAAGTAGACGAAGATCCGCTGAATATTGTCCCGCTTCGATGGGATGTCAAGGGCCTTGACAGTGTCAAGCAACCTCTGGATTGTTGAGCTGAAGCCGGCAATGATCAGGCTGTTGGTCTCCTTGTGGACCAACATCTTGGCGCCTTTGGCCAAAAACGACTGAAGGATCTTTGCCATCTCGTCGGCGGAGAGGTGGTCGAGGTGGACAATCTGGGTCACGTAGCGTTCCCGCTCTTCAGTACGCTCTTTCCCCACCTGTACGTCCTGAGGTTCCTGCTGGGCGACCGCGATCGGGACGATTTTGTAGTATGAGCCCTCCTTCACGGCAGCCAGATTATTGACCCCTAGCACGGATTCCATGATGGAGAAGACCTCGTCGGCCGGAACCCTGGTCGTCGTCCGCATCGTGACATTCGCCTTGACGCCTGGGCCGATGATGAAGTTGATCCCGGTGATATCGGCAATCGACCGGAGGACCAGCTCCAGGTCGGCGTTGTCAAAGTTCAGAGAGACATACTGGGGTGCTCCAGGCCGGGTAGGCACGCCACCAGGGCGAGCTCCCGCTAAGGGGACAGGGGCACCTTCTATCATGCCTGTCGAGGGTAAGGGAACAGGTTGTGGCACTGCCTCCTGGGAGGAAGCAGCGTCTTCCGCGCCTTCGGTATCTTCCGCACCTTGCTCCGCCTCGACTTCCTGCGGACGCGCAGGTGGCGTGGCGATTACCGGAGAAGCGGGTACAGACGTCGGCGCCAGGGCTTCGACCTTCGAAGGCGACAGCTCCGCTTCGGCCCTGGAACGTCCCAACGTCTGAAGGGTGGTACAAGCGGGAAGGAACACCGCAACCGTTAAGATCATAAGAAGAGCCCTTCGGGTAGCCAATACTCTCTCCTTCCTCGTGTTGAGGGGTTCAGACCTGAGTTCCCCTCGATAGCAGGTGAATTACGGTTGCTGCATTTCCCGTTGCGCCGCTTGCCGCTCCCGCCTCTCTTGCCGCTCCCTCAACCGCTCCGTCCGGCGTCTCTGTATCTCTTCTCTATCAGGAACCGCGTCAGGAACAGGCGGATGGCTTGACTCAGACGATTGCGCGGGAACTCCAGC
>JANGEZ010000045.1:0-1609 GCA_031838355.1 Candidatus Methylomirabilis sp. bin48
TCCCGTTCATCGACACTGATAATCGTTTTCACTTTCTTTATTATGCAGGATAAACTTCTCCAATTTCAGCGGTACCTCAATCGAGCCGGGCTGAAGGCGACCCGCCAGCGCGAGTTGATCGCACGGGCCTTCTTCGGCACCACTGCGCACGTCAGCGCCGAGGGCCTCTATCGCCGGGTGGGGGGTCGGAACCCACGGATCGGGCTCGTCACCGTCTATCGGACCCTGAAACTCCTGAAGGACGCCGGGCTCGCCCATGAGCGACAGTTCGGCGATGGGCGCGCCCTGTTCGAGCACGCATCCAGTGAGCGCCACCACGATCACATTATCTGCACCGAGTGCGGCAAGATCACCGAGTTCGCAAGCTGCGAGATCGAGGCGCTACAGGAACAGATTGTCCGCAGATTGGGCTTCTCCATTCAGTACCACAAGCTGGAGCTGTACGGTTTCTGCCGCGACTGCGGCGCGAACGTCGGCAGAGGACCCGGTAAGGTTTCTGCGATTGGACCTCGCTGAGGCCCCCGGAAGAGGCCTTTTTGTGCGGCCTCATTGAAAATGATTGTCTTTGTCATGCGGCGTCCCGAGATCCGCAGCTAGGAGGTGCAATGGCACATTTCAGAAGGCTGGTGCGTGGGCACCTATCAACGCGACTCCTGTCTTCTTGGGCCTTTCTACTTACCGTATCGTTGCTCTTACACATACACGCTTCCGCATCGGCCTCCGAGTTAGTCATCTACTCCGGACGTAAAGAGAGCGCGATCAAGCCGGTCGTGGAACTCTTTGAGCGGCAGACCGGCATCAGGGTTGCGCTGAAAGTCGGCAAAGCCTCCGGCCTCGCGAACGAGATGCTCCAGGAACGGCAGCGGCCGAGAGCCGATATCTTTATCGCCACCGAGGCCGGTGTCTGCGAGATCCTTGCGAAGGAAGGGCTCCTGGAGCCGTACGCCTCTCCCGGCGCCCGCGCGATACCAGCCGCGCACAAGAGCGCTCTCGGGCTTTGGACCGGTATCTCCGGGCGCGCCAGGGTCATCATTTACAACAAGAACCTCGTGAAGGACAGCGACATCCCAAACTCGATATTCGACCTGACCGAGGCCAAGTGGAAGGGGAAGATCGCCATCGCCGGTACGCGTGAGCGGACGACCCTCGCCTGGCTGAGCGCCCTGGTAGAGGTCATGGGCGAGGCGAAGGCCAAGGCGTACATCGATAAGCTGCTAGAGAACGGCATGAAGGTCCTGCCTGACAACTCCGATGTCTGGCGCGGCGTAGGGAGCGGTGAGTTCACCGTGGGACTCACCAACTCACCCAACTACCACTTGGCCCTTGAAGCCAGACTACCGGTTGGGGTTGTCTATCCGGATCAGGGACCAAAAGGGATAGGCGTTTTGGTCAACCCGAATGCTGTGGCAATCGTGAAGGGCACGAAGAACCTCGATCAGGCCAGGCGATTCGTCGATTTCCTCTTAAGTAAGCCGGCCCAGGAACTCCTGACCCACCACGCCTTCGAGATCCCCCTGCTTCCTGGGATAGACCCCGGCCAGGTTCGGCCGCTCGCGGGGTTCAAGGCGCTCCAGATCAGTCAAGAGCGCCTGGCTGGCCTTGAGGAGAA
>JANGEZ010000046.1:0-6342 GCA_031838355.1 Candidatus Methylomirabilis sp. bin48
AGTCTTCGGCATGCCGAGGGAGGCGATCGCCTTGGGCGCCGCGGATCACGTGATCGGCCTCCCCCGGATTGCCCACAAGACTCTGGAGTTAGCAGGGGCGTAACCTGTGGCGAGCCCGTCGAATCCAGTCGGTGTCCGGCGCCCCTCGTTGGGGCAGGGCGTGTCCAGGTAGCGTCGGATAGGACCTGGGTCGTTGCGGAGACCGGCCTCATGGTCTAGGCGGATTGATCGCTTGCATGGCATGAAACCTGCAAGAATACGAGATCGCTGCGACGTGAAGGATGGGATCACTGGGCAGCGGCGATGATGAAGGATAGCGGGCATGGTTATCGAAGTCACTGAGGCCGGGGGGAGCGTGACCGTGGAATCACGACCTGCCTGCCGATAGGCAGGCTAGCGGCCCGATCACGCGCGCCGTGAGGAGCGGCAATCGATGGGGAAGGGTAGGATCCTTGTTATTGACGATGACGAACAGATCAGGGAGTCGCTTGCGCAATACCTGGAGTTGCTGGGTCACCAGGTCAAGTCAGCTGCGGATGCGCCAGCGGCGCTCCAGCATGTGCGCCATGGGATAGATCTGGTGCTCACTGACCAGCGGCTTGCGGAGACGACCGGCATCGAATTGATCCGGGAGATCAGGCATCTGAATCTCCAGGTGCCGTTTATCCTGATGACCGGCTTTCCCGACATCTCGACCATTCAACAGGCCAGGGGGCTTGGCGTCTCCGCGTTTCTGAAGAAGCCACTGGACCTGAAAGAGCTAGGCCGTCGAGTTGACGACTTCCTTGGAAAGTCCGGCAGCGATCGCTTCTACGGCACGACCCTTCTGCTCTCCAAGGGGGTAGCCGACACGTTGCGAGAGAAGCTCACGTGGGGCGATACCTACGTCTATGAGGGGGAGGAGGAGATCAACCGGGCACTTGAGGCCATCCACCGCGAGAAGCCGGTAGCGATTATCGGCGACGTGAAGAATCCGTTTACCCTCTCGCTCCTTGACGAATACCGGAGGCGAAAGCAGGAACAGGCGTCGTTCCTGGTCTCTGGCGAGGAAAGCGACCTTGACGTGATCGCCGAGGCCCTGTTCGAGCGGAAGGCTGATGCGGCCGTGATGGCCAACGACACGGCCGATAAGATCAAAGAGCAGATCATCGAGTGTGTGAAGCGGTTAGAGGACGCGAAGAAGAAGCAGCAACAGATCGAGGCAACGCTCGTCGAGCGCTGCATGTATGCCAAGCCCTTCCAGCGAGGGCGGTACTGCACCTATTCGGGGCCGTGCGCCTTTCGGGAAGGCTGGGTTGTCACCAACGGGACAGACCATCAGAAGTGCGCGAAGAAACCGTTGCAATTTGAAGACTGGAACCTGGTGGGGTTGTACATCTGGTCGCATGGCGCGGTGACGATCGAGAAGGTACACGACGCGAGACGGGAGGTCATCGCCATGATCAAACTCGGCAAGAAGGCGATCGTCATTGACCTTACGAGCATCAAGGAACTCCATGTCAACCTCCTGGAAACGCTCTCGGACCTTTATGAAGAGCTGAAGGGGACTCACCATGATGGCGCGATGAGCGCGATCAACCTCGACCCGCAGCTTCACACCGAGTTTCGGGAGTTCAGCCAGACTCGGGGGATCAGTCTAGTCCTCTAAGGTGAGGGTGATGGACGTCGGCATCCTGGGTGGCCTGGCTATTGGGCTCGTGGCGATCGCGGGCTCTGTCCTGTTGGACGGGGGGGATTTGCGCGCTTTCCTCAACCTCCCCGCTTTCCTGATCATCTTTGGCGGGACTGTGGGCGCGACCATGGTGACCACCTCGCTCAAAGACACGCTCAGGCTGCCGAGACTCGTGAAGATGGCGCTGTTCCCTCACGTATCGCTCAGGCCGGATGAGGTCATCGCGACCCTTGTGGACTTCGCTCAGACGGCCAGAAAAGAGGGGATACTGGCGCTCCATTATAGGATGTCAGCGAACGGGGTGGATCCCTTTCTGGCCAAGGGGCTCGAGCTGGTCATCGACGGCGCGGACGAGACGATCGTGCGAGAGATCATGCAGACGGCGATCCACTCGATGAAGTCCCGCCACGCAAAGGGGGTCGATATCTTCGGGATCATGGGTGGCTATGCCCCGACCATGGGGATCATCGGCACGGTTATGGGATTGGTCCATGTCCTGAGTAAGCTCGGAGAGGGAACGGATAGCCTTGGTCGGGGGATCGCCATGGCCTTCCTCGCCACCTTTTATGGGATCTTCTCCGCGAATGTCCTGTTCCTTCCGATGTCCGGAAACCTCAAAGCCAAGAGCGAGGAGGAGGTCCAGATGCGCGAGGTCATCATGGAGGGGGTCCTGGGGATCCAGTCAGGGCTCAATCCCCACATGCTGGAGCAGAGGCTCCGGTCGTATTTTGCATCATCTGTTCACTAGTTTCAGTAATGACGTTGAATCCACTGGGGGTTCATTCCCCGCGGCTTGCCGCGAGTTCGTCATACCGGCGGACCCCGGATCGGAGTCCGGGGCAGGCGCCGGTATCCAGAGGGTCCGACTGGATTCCGGGTCACGCCCGGAATGACAATCGGTGGTCAGGGTGAAGGATGAAGCTGCGTAAAAGCCTTCAGTCTTCGGCCTATTAAGAGGGCTCACTATGGCGCGTCACGGGCATGATGGTGGCGGAGGGCTGCGGTGGTTGCTGACCTATGCCGACATTATCACCCTGCTCCTGGCCTTCTTTATCATTCTGTATGCGACGTCCCAGGTGGACGCCAAGAAATACACCGGCGTGGTCTCATCGATCCGATTAGCCTTTGGCGTCCCGCTGCCGCCGCGACCGATTGTTCGGGTGGGGGATGGCGGAGAACATCTGCTGCCGTTTCCAGATATGGTAGGCATGCTGGCGCCGCAGTTGAGCATACAGTTGGAGGAAGAGATCAAGACGGGGAGCGTGGAGATTGAGCGAACGGAGAGGGGGATCGTCCTCCGCTTTCGGGAGACCGTCCTCTTTGGTATGGGCAGCGCGACCCTCTCCGCCGAGGCGATAAGGATCCTGGACAAGATCGCCCCTCTCCTGCTCACCATCCCGAATGTCATCGAGGTCGAGGGGCACACCGACACGCTTCCCATCCGGTCGTCTCTCTTCCCCAGCAACTGGGAGTTATCGATTGGGCGCGCCACTGCGGTAATCCGGCATCTTGTAGAGGTCCATCGATTCCCCCCAGACCGCTTGGCGGCCTTGGGGATGGCAGACAATCGGCCGCTTGTTCCCAATGATGGGAGGCAAGGCAATCCGCGCAATCGTCGAGTAGAGTTGCACATTCAGGCGCCGACATAAATCAGCCATAACTACTCAGGTGTTTAGGCTGAAGGCTGAAGACTGAAGGTTCTAAATTATCTCGCAAGGCACGAATCAAGCCAGCCAAGACCTTGTCGGAGTTTTGTATGATCACGCATGACTTACCCCTAAAAGCCTTCGGTCTTCAGCCTATCAACCCGAGATGAGGGAGGATGCGATGCCGGGTGAGGCGCACGATGGGGGGCAGCAAGGCGATCTTCATGAATTAGTGGGGGCTGCACGCCGAATGGCCGATGGGGAATTTCGCGAACTCGTGACGATCGAGGCGAAAGGTGAAATCGGTCAATTAGCCTTTTTGATCAATCAAACGATGCGAAAACTGCAGCAGTTCGACCCGGAAGTAGTAGGCAGCTCGCGGTGTCTCCCGCAGATGAGCGGACAATTGTCCGAGGTGATCAAGACCACAGAACAGGCCTCCATGCGGGTGTTGAGCGAGATCGAGCAGGTGATGGAAGAGCAGATGGTGGTGGGGAAGGGCCTTCGGCAGCTCTCGACACTACTGGAGGCGGAGCGAGCGCGCGATCCAGCGCTGGAGGCAACCATACTCATGCTGGAGGATCTACGGATGCACCATAGCCGAAGCCAAGGACGAGCGATAGAGATCATGGCGGCGATGGAATTCCAGGACATCACGACCCAACGGATCACCAAGAGCCTCAATCTGATCTCCGAGATCCAGAACCGACTCGTGCGCCTACTGGTCATATTTAATATCTCGGAGAAGGGCGGAGACGAGGGCGAAGGCGACGGCAAGTGGAGGGTATCGGGGGGACTGGTCCCAGAATCCGGGGAGATAGACCAGAAGATGGTGGACCGGATCCTGGCCGAGTTCGGACCGCCTGCCCGATAACCGTCGATGCGACTCATTGCGATCGATCTGCTCACAGAGGGGATGATGGTGACCAAGCCGGTCCTCCGCGACGGCGGGCAGATCCTGCTGATGCCGGGTGCCTTGCTGACCGGACGAATGATTGAGCGATTGAAGGGCCAGGGTGTCAGGCAGGTCTGGGTGGAGGCGGAAGGGCCAGACGAAGGGAGATTGTCGGCGGAGGCGGCGAAGGAGATGGAGCGAGCGCTGGAGAGGCGGTTTGCCCACGTTCGCCACGATCCGCTCATGCAACAGATCCAGGAGATCGTCCGAAAGCGGATTCGGGCCCGCACTGAGAGTGAGACCTGCCGATGACGATGAAGCCGGAGATCCTGAGGGCGAAGATCGAGCGGATCACGACGCTCCCTACGCTGCCACAGGTGGTAACCAAAATCATCGCGATGGTCGAAAGCCCGGAGACCTCTATCGCCGACGTGGGGCGGGTCATCGCGAAAGACCAAGTCCTCTCGGCCAGGGTCCTCAAGTTGGTGAATTCCGCCTTTTACGGCTTCTCCAGGCCGGTCGCAACGATCACGCAGGCCATGGTGTTGCTCGGGTTCAACGTCATCAAGGGGATCACCATGAGTGCGTCTGTCTTTGACTTCTTCAAGCAGGGAGAAGGGGACGGTCGGGACCGCAAGCCTCTCTGGGATCACTCGATCGGGACCGCTCGGATCGCGGGAGTCCTGGCCCAGAAGGTTAAGCTCCACGAACCTGAGGAGGCGGTGGTGGCTGGTCTGCTGCACGACCTGGGGAAGATTGTTCTCTGTGCTCACCTGCCCGAAGAGTTCGCGGCGATCACCGAACTGGCGAAGAAGCATAATCTCCTCATGCTCGATGCGGAGAAGCAGATCCTGGACACGACCCACGCCGAGATCGGCAGATGGCTGCTCGATGGGTGGAAACTGCCGGCAAAGCTCGTCGAGCCGATCGCGCTGCACCACGCCCCCCACCTCTCGCGGGAGGCGCCGCTGACCACCGCCATCGTCCATCTGGCCGACATCCTCTGCATCGCCGCGGGCATCGGCGATTCAGGAGATGCGGTGATTCCCCCGCTCTCTCACGCGGCCTGGGACCTCCTTGGCCTGACGATGGGGCAGGTGGACGAGGCGCTACGCGATATTGACGAGCAGGAGATCGTCGGGGCCTTTGTCTGAGTGTTCGGCAATCAGGGATTTAGGCTGAAGGCTGAAGGGGGAAGATGAATAGTTTTAAGGAGACTTCAGCCTTTAGCCTATCTACCTTCAGCCTGTATTCCCCATGGTGATATGACTCACCGCAGCGCGAAGATATTATTCGTTCAGCCGGATCGCTCTCGCATCGAAGAGGTTGCCGAACAGTTGATGCGTGAGGGATTTGCGGTGGCGATGTTGAGCAATCCCAGCCAGGTTCTCTACCAGATGTACGCCGATCCCCCGGACCTGGTGATCTTGGGTGAGGGTCTGCCTGCTTCGGAGGGGGAAGCGATCCTCAGGCTGATTCGTACCGACCCGGTGTTCCGTCAGATCCTGATCATCCTTCTGCTCCCACCCGATGCCGACGAGCGGGTCGAGGCATGGGCGGAGCTTCAGCTCAGCGATTACATCGTGTCCCCCGTCAACCCGAAGGAGGTCTGCGTCAGGAGCCGCCTATGTCTCCTGCGGTCGCACATCGATCTCGACGCCAATCCTCTTACCCGCCTACCGGGCAATAACACCATTCTCAAAGAGATTCAGCGGCGGCTCGATGCCGGTCTGCCGTTTGCGCTGGCCTACCTCGACATCGACTCGTTCAAGGCGTTCAACGATCGGTACGGCTTCTCCAGGGGCGATGACGCGCTTCGGATGACGGCCCGCATCGCTTTGAACGCCGTCGTCAACCTGGGGTCGGGATCCGGATTTGTTGGCCATGTCGGAGGGGATGACTTCATCCTCCTTCTCCCGATGACGCAGATCGAGTCGGCCTGCCAGGAGATCATCACGAACTTCGATCTGATCATGACCTCCCTCTATGATGAGACGGACCGCCGTCAGGGCTTTCTCCTGATGAAGGATCGTCAGGGTCGCCTCCGCCGCTTTCCCCTCATCGCCCTCTCCATCGCCGTAATCCCGAGCGAGAACCGTGGCTTTGACCACGCGGGCCAGCTCATTGCG
>JANGEZ010000047.1:0-2134 GCA_031838355.1 Candidatus Methylomirabilis sp. bin48
AGGGAGATTCGAACTCCCGACCTACGGATTCGAAGTCCGGCGCTCTATCCAGCTGAGCTATGGGCGCCTCAAGGCAGGGTAGAGGGTACAGACTCCCAGCATCGTTTCAACTCACCGTCTGACGACAGTATCTTCGCTTCCTATCCCTACACCCTGGACCCTCTACCCTAAACCCTATCTTATTGGGGTGAACGAAGGGACTCGAACCCTCAACCCCTGGAGCCACAGTCCAGTGCTCTGCCATTGAGCTACGCTCACCATACGAGTGCTGTCAGCTTTTAGCCGCCAGCGATCAGCTTCAGCGGTTCTTTGGTGCGCCTGGCCCGATTTGAACGGGCGACACACGGCTTCGGAGGCCGTTGCTCTATCCGGGCTGAGCTACAGGCGCGAAAGATCAGGGGATAGGGTTTAGGGTATAGGGTGTAAAGGAACTCCGCTGCAATCCCGTCTCGTCCCTCCACCCTAAACCCTCCACCCTAAACCCTACTTTGTGGTCGGGGCGAGAGGATTTGAACCTCCGACTCCCTGCTCCCAAAGCAGGTGCGCTACCAGGCTGCGCCACGCCCCGTCCTCCATCTTTCCCAACTCCAGCCGTCGACATCAACCTTCGATCGACTTAAGCCGTCGCAAGCGAGAGGCGCCGTAACAACGGTTTTGTTTTCTCGATGGCACGCGCGCGATGACTGATTCGATTCTTAACGTCCGGTGGAAGCTCGGCCATCGTTACACCAAGGTCGGAGACGATAAAAATAGGATCGTAGCCGAAGCCACTATTGCCACAAGGAGCCTCGGCGATGCTCCCGTGACAGATCCCATGAAAAATGGACAGCTCTCCTCCTGGACCGGCCACAGCCACCACACACTGAAAACGCGCCCCCCGCTGCGGGAGCGGTATCCCATCCAGCAACTCAAGGATGCGCTGATTACGCTCTTGATCAGTGGCTGTCAGACAGAGGTAACGACCGGAGTGAACCCCGGGCTGTCCTCCGAGAGCGTCTACCTCAATGCCGGAATCATCCGCGAGAGCCCAGCAACCGCTGATCTCTGCGGCTGCCCTTGCCTTGGCAGCGGCGTTCTCCGCGTACGTCACGCCAGACTCGACCGGCGGAATATATCCTTTAAGCGAGGCGAGCGATAAAAAAGAAATCCTCAGATCGCTGAGGATGGCCATAATTTCCTGAAGCTTTCCTTCGTTTGCCGTAGCCAGCACCAACTGCATTCTAGAAACCTCGCCCCCTGATGTCAAGCTACATCTTTAGGCCGTCTTCAGGCCGTTGAGCTCAGCTCCCAAAAGTTGGCGTTGAAGGTCAACGAGCTTGTCGATACCTTGCGTCGCCAAGTGGAGCATCTGGTCTAACTGGGCCTTATCGAAGGGAACCTCCTCGGCGGTCCCTTGGATCTCGACGAACTTTCTGGAGCCTGTCATCACCACATTCATATCCACCTCGGCCATTGAGTCTTCGGCATAGTTGAGATCCAGCAAGAGTTCTCCATCCACATATCCGACGCTCACACCAGCCACGAAATCTTTCAGGAGTGGTCTCTTGAGTTGGCCGTTCTCTTTAAGGCGAGAGAGTGCATCGACCATTGCCACAAAGGCCCCTGTGATAGCGGTGGTTCGAGTCCCTCCGTCAGCCTGAATGACGTCACAATCGACCAGCACTGTCCGCTCACCCAATCGTGTCAGATCGATCACCGCCCGCAGGGACCGACCGATGAGACGCTGAATCTCGAACGTTCGGCCGCTAGCCCTCCCGGTCGCCGATTCCCGAGGTATCCTCGTCTTGGTCGAGCGGGGGAGCATCCCGTATTCCGCAGTGACCCACCCCTGCCCGGTTCCACGCAGGAACAGCGGAACCTTTTCCTCTACCGTGGCCGTACAGAGGACTTTGGTCTCACCAACCTCAATAAGCAGTGACCCTTCAGCATACTTGAGAAAGCCGCGGTCCACCTTTACCGGCCTATTCTCGTCAATCTTCCGGCCATCACTCCTCACAGTCTCTCCTTTCGCGCGATCGCCTATCAACCATTTCAAAAGACGTACTGGGGCAGTAGAGCCATCCGTGTATCAACATGTCCTGCCAATGTTGAAATCTCCGCCCCCTCCACAAGGATCTGCACACGCGTGATCTGG
>JANGEZ010000048.1:0-2870 GCA_031838355.1 Candidatus Methylomirabilis sp. bin48
GGCCTACGGACCCCGTCATCTTCGCCGCTCCCCGTTCAGCATAGCGCAGGCCCTGCAAACTCAAGGTCGGCACCGTGACGACGTTTGAGCGTTGACACTGAGCATCGAAGAGATGTCGGTTGTAGCGGGCCACAAAGAGATAGTAGCTATGCTGACGGTCAATCGCCGCCAGGTGGGAAAGGAGGTTCGTGGTGTACGTTTCCATCCCCCCGATCTGGCCGGGGAAGAGCGGCAGCGTGTTCACGCCGATACGCAAGACTCGTCTCCTCGAGGGCAGTCCTGACACGCAAGTTGCGTACGCTTGCTCCAAGCGATGATCTTACTCAAGCCTTCTTTCGATCCATATGCATGATTGTGCCTCTCCATTAATTCAGGAGATCCAGCAGCGTCCGTTCGATTGGAATCTCAGGTCGCCACCCAATCGCCTTTTCGACTTTGGGTTCCTGTCCTAAAAGTGTCTGATGACTGCAGCGCAAAGGATTCCAATCTAACTCACGCCGCGTAGATTTCCTCGTGGGCCAAGCTCTTGGCGGCGTACAGAAGAGCGGCTCGAATATCATTCGTCGTAATGAAGGGATAGTCTTTTATAATATCTTCAAACGCGGCACCGTAGGCGATTTTCTCCACGATGATCTCTACCGTTAACCGGGTTCCACGAATAACCGGTTTCCCCAACATGATCGTTGGGTCTATGACAATCCGTCTGAGCAGCGCTTTTTCGGTCATCGAATTTCCTCCATGGGTATAAATCTAAACTTTGTCCTGTTCACGACAACAAAATGATTCGACAGCTTATCACGGTGGTCCTTCAAGACTTTTCGCATCAGTTTGACTTTATCATTCGTCTTCTGCCCTTTGACCCTGATCAAGATCAGACCCACAGACAGCTTCTTTTGCAGGAAAGTAAGTTCTCCAAAATCCTTGTCATTCGTGATAAGGATCCTTCGTTCTTTGTTCGCCAGCCTCAGAAGGCTCTCATCAGCCATTTCGCAGTCAAAGTCCGGAATCCATTTTACGTCGCATCCCTCCGCGCGCAGAAAATCCACGACGGTCTTCTCCACATTCACATCTGCGATAAATTTAAGGGTGCCCATTTCGATTGTCTTCGACTAAATTCCTCGAGGAAAGGGGGAGAGTTTTTGGCGATTCGGCCAAATACGAGCCGTCTTGTCCGGTGATCCCTGTAATCAGCGCTCGCCGCTGGCTCATACGGCATCCTGCTGCCCTCGTCGGGTTCACTGAACCACCGTAGCCGTCCCTCACATTTCTTCATGAGTCGCGCTCGGCTCATAGCGACCTGTTGAGGGCTGCCTCTTCCAGGACCTTCAGGGTCTCGCGGGCGGTCCGCTCCCAGGAAAACTGGCGGCAGCGCGCCCGCCCTGCCTGCACCAATGCGCGCCACAAAGAGATAGTAGCTATGCTGACGGTCAATCGCCGCCAAGTGGGTCAGGAGGTTGACGGTGTACGTTTCCATCCCGCCGATCTGGCCGGGGAAGAGCGGCAGGGTGTTCACGCCGATACGCATGGCGTTATCCCCTGAGCGCTGCGGTGGCTCAAGCTGTGAGCCTGCTGGTACCACTCGATGGTTTTTCGCAGTCCCTCTTCGAACGGCGTCGTGGCCTTGAACCCAAACTCTTGCGCGGCCATGGAAGTGTCCAGGCACCGACGCGGCTGGCCGTCCGGCTTAGTCGTGTCCCAGGTGATCGTCCCGGTAAAGCCGGTCAGTTTGGCGATGAGGTGGACCAGGTCGCTGATCGAGATCTCGAAGCCGGCTCCCAGATTCACCGGATCCGGCTTGTCGTACCGCTCGGTGGCCAGGACGATCCCCTCGGCGGCATCGTCGACGTAGAGGAACTCCCGCGTGGCCTTCCCCGTTCCCCAGACGACGATCTCTCGCTGACCGGCGGTAATGGCGTCGCAGCACTTCTTGATGAGGGCTGGGATGACATGCGACGAGGCGGGGTCGACGTTATCCCCTGGACCGTACAGATTGACCGGCAGCAGGTAGATGGCATTGAAGCCGTACTGATCCCGGTATGCCTGCGCCTGGACCAGGAGCATCTTCTTGGCCAGCCCGTAGGGTGCGTTGGTCTCCTCCGGATAGCCGTCCCAGAGGTCCTTCTCCTGAAAGGGGATGGGGGCGAATTTCGGGTAGGCGCAGATCGTCCCGATCGCGACAAACTTTTCGACACCATGCAGGCGGGCCTGCTCCATGAGCTGAGCCCCCATCATCAGGTTCTTGTAGAAGAACTCCCCTGGCCGCTCTCGGTTTGCGCCGATCCCGCCGACAACCGCGGCCAGATGGATGATAATCTCCGGCTTAAAACTCCTCAAGACCTCGGTGATCTTCTGCTCACTCGTAAGGTCGTATTGGGCGCTCCTGGGGATACACAGCTCTCCGCATCCTCGCGCTCTGAGCTGTTGCACCACCTGGGAGCCGAGGAACCCGGCGCCTCCGGTCACTAGAATTCGTTTCCCTTGCAGGGAATCCATTTACCGCTCCTTTTGAGCTTCCCTTGATATGGAGACCCGATCTCTTACAATTAGGCTGATCTTTGCAGATGATCAGGTTGCATTCCAAGACTTCAGTTTCAAGAAGCGTTCCAAGGGTTAAGAAAGATCGCCTATATTCTCCTGAAAGCAGGAGCGCGTGTCAAGTAAAACTCCCTTATTTCCTATGGTTTCCGAGCGCCATAGCCGCTTTTTACCACATTCACGCTGAATGAACCACCCCGCGGCAAGCCGCGGGGTATCGCTTCTGTTCCGGCCCGTCATTCCGGGCTTGACCCGCCTGCCCCGTACTGGATACGGGGGAATCCAGTCGGGCCCTCTGGATACCGGCTTTCGCCGGTATGACGAACTCGCGGCAA
>JANGEZ010000049.1:0-3076 GCA_031838355.1 Candidatus Methylomirabilis sp. bin48
CCGACGACCTGCCCCACGCGCTCAAAGAAATACTGTATGAAGATGTTCGGCTCCAGGGTGGTGCCTGACTTGCTGGACACGATAAAGATGGTGTTGGTAAGGTCCACTCGCGCTTCAAAGGCCCTGACCTGAGCAGGGTCGGTCGAGTCCAGCACGTGAAGTGTAGGGTAGCCGTCCTGCTTGCCGAACGTCCTGGCCACCACCTCGGGACAGAGGCTTGAACCCCCCATCCCCAGGAGCAGCGCATGCGAGAACCCCGCGGACCTCACCTCTTCAACGATAGCCCGCAGGCGGATGCCCGTCGCCTGCTGGTCCTCAGTGAGCCCCAACCAACCCAGCCACCCCCCTTCGTCCGTTCCCGTCCAGAGGGTTGCATCGCGCGCCCATAATCTGCGGACCTTACCTGCGACCTGCCACTCGTGAAGCGATGCCTCGACAGCGGCGGCGAGATCGCCGGGCAGCGCGTAGGTCTGGCGGCCCACCATGACGCCCACGACCGATTGAGACCGCTTGTCTACCGCCCGCAGCAGATTGTCAAATGCCTCGGCGAACAACCGTACGCCGTCGTCCAACAGCCTGTCGGTGACCTCCGACATTGAGATGCCCACACGATCGAGAGTCTGCATAGTGGTGTGCGCGCCATCGACATCCTCTTCAAGGCTCAAACGTGGGCGTCCGTGATCCCGGAATGCCTCTACGGTCGATGCCGGTATCGTGTTCACTGTGTCAAGGCCGATCAGTTCCTCCACGTAGATCACGTCGCGGTAGTTCGGGTTCTTCGTGCTGGTGCTGGCCCACAACACGCGCTGGGTGTAGGCGCCCATCCTGGCGAGCGCCTGCCAGCGCTGACTGCTGAAGATCTCCTTGTATCGCTGATAGGTCAACTTGCCGTTCGCGATGGCCACCTTGCCCAGCAGGCTTTGGAGCATTGCCCGCTCTCGCGCGTCTGCGGTCGTCTTCAGCCGGACCGTAATGGCAGCGTCGATAGCCGAGTCGATGCGACTGATGAAGAAGCTGGCGACGCTCGAGACTCGACTCGCGTCGCCGCCCCGGGCTACGAGCGCTTCGAGCCCCGCAATGTAGGCAAGGGCGACCTGCTCGTAGACCTGTTGGGAGAAGAGCAGGGTGACGTTGACGTTAATCCCTTCACTAATGAGCGCCATGATGGCAGGGATACCTTCAGGTGTGCCAGGGACCTTGATCATCACGTTTGGGCGTCTAACCATCCGCCACAGTCTTCGTGCCTCATCCATCGTGCCATGCGTATCGTGGGCAAGGTAGGGCGAGACCTCCAGGCTCACGAAGCCGTCCCGCCGCTTCGTCTGCTCATAGACAGGGAGCAGCACGTCTGCAGCGTCCTGGATGTCTCTGATCGCCAACTGCTCGTAGCGCGACTTGGCGTCCAGATTTCTTTGCTGCTCGATGCGGGTAAGGGCCTCTGCGTAGTCGGTGCTCCCGGTGATCGCCTTCTCGAAGATGGCGGGGTTTGAGGTGACGCCCGTCACCCCATTCTCATCTACTAACCGTTGCAGCTCTCCACCGGTGATGAGGCCTCGCCGGATATAGTCCAACCAAACCGATTGTCCGCACTCACGCAACGCTCGCAAGGAGTTCATCGCCTGCTCCTTCACCGGAAAGCTGATCGCTGAGCGCTGAAGGCGTAATTCAGCAGTCAGCTATCAGATGGGGTTGGAACATTCATACCGACCGTGGCCGTTGAGGCCAATTGTGATCGCCACCCCTATAAAAAGAAAGCGAAATTTTCATTTCCCCTTGACATCCTCATGAGGGTCAACTTAGCATAGGGGGGATACCGTGGGGTTCTCCTGCGCAGAGTTGGATGTAGACTGAGGGGCGGCGATTCGCCATCCAAGCAGATCAATGGCAGGCTGAGGGAATGCCTCCGGCCCTTCAGGGTAAGGTGAATCCTGAGGGGCCGTGCTATTTCCTGGAGACCACGGTGCTTCGGTTAGGCTGAGATACTGAAGGAAGATGGGTTCAGCCGCCGGTGCTGTCTGCGATGCAGTACGGTAATGCGGGATAAAGAAGCAATTACGATCAGATCCGAACAAAGCGCTTCGGATGCAGTATTGACGTCGCGCCGCTTCTGAAAGACAGTGGTGTGGGCCAAAGGAGTAATTCGTGAAGGCAACTCCCGGGGAACTTTCCCCTTGGTGGCGGTACTCGCTCGTTATTACAATAATTTTTGGATTGACTGTCTTAGTTTGGCTGGCGGTGCGTACCTATCATTTCGCGCCGCCAATTCCAGACAAGGTGACTGGCCCGGGCGGCGTAACCGTCCTGACAGCTAAAGACATCAGAGACGGACAGGAAGTGTTCTTGAGGTATGGCCTAATGGAAAACGGTTCCGTCTGGGGACACGGGGCGTATCTGGGGCCGGATTTTTCGGCGGAGTATTTGCACGCGTTGGCGGTGGCAGCGGGGCCGGCGTTGAAGCAGAATCACTACGACCCACAGACCGGGATATTGACATTCACGGAGGCCGAGGCGGCCACGTTCGAGAAGCAGGTGGCACGGTGGACGGCGTACTTCGTTGAGCCAACGGGCAGTACCGGGTTACCGGCCAAGTACATCACTGACCCGGCGGAGTTACGGCGCCTTACCGCCTTCTTTGCGTGGACGGCATGGGCGTCCGTCGCCAATCGGCCAGGCAAGCTCTACTCGTACACGAATAACTTTCCGTACGAACCGCTTGCCGGGAATACGCTCACCGCTGACGCGGTTCTGTGGAGCGCGCTGAGTTTAATCGCACTGTTGGCGGGGATCGCGGGGGTGCTGGTCGCGTTCGGCAAGTTTGATTTTCTCGGCTGGAAGGGCCGAAGTGGGCACGTGCATCCCATGATGTTGCCGGGTGTAGCCACGGAAAGTCAGCGGGCGACGATCAAGTTCTTTGTGGTAGTGGCGTTGTTATTTTTCGTGCAGGTGGTGGTCGGCGCCGCGGTCGCCCATTACCGGGCTGATCCCGGCAAGTTTTACGGCATAGACCTGTCACAAGTCGCGCCGAGCCACATCATGCGGACCTGGCATTTGCAGTTGGCGATCTTCTGGATTGTGA
>JANGEZ010000050.1:0-4309 GCA_031838355.1 Candidatus Methylomirabilis sp. bin48
CATGGCCACCTCTATGGAACCAGCCGCCCGCTGCTGGAGAAACAGTTTGCGGAAGGTCTTGATGTCATCCTTGACATCGACACGCAGGGGGCAGCCAAGCTCAGGCAGGACTACCGAGCGGGGGTGTTTGTTTTTATCGTTCCCCCCACCTTCGACCTGCTGGAAACCAGGCTTCGGCAGCGGCAGACTGATTCGGAGGAGGAGATCTTCCGGCGTCTGGCCATGGCCAGAGAGGAACTGCATCACTACCGGCATTACCAGTATATTGTCGTGAACGATATCTTCGAAAAGGCCGTTAAGCAGCTTTGCTGCATTATCACTGCCGAGCGATCCCGAAGAGATCGAGTGGATCTCTCCTTTCTGGATATGGGAATCGACTGAGGTAGGGAGGATCTTAGACATGCCGCTTTTCCCTTTAGAACAACTTCTGACGCACGTAGATAGTAAGTATCGCCTGGTGATCATCGCCGCCAAGCGCGCGAAGCAGTTGATGCACGGCGCCGAGTACCTGATCGTCCCGAAGAGCAGTAAGCCGCCGTATATCGCCCTGGAGGAAATAGGCGCCGGAAAGCTGGCCTATGACATGAAGCCCGTAGAGGGTACGGGGGCAGTGGAGCTGGTTGGTCCAGAGGCTGGGGCTACATGGTTCCGAAGCCTCTCCGTTGGGGACACCCTTGGCGAGGAAGAGATCGTCGAGAAGGAAGAAGAGGAAAAGGATGGAGCTGAGTTGGAGGAGACCCCAACGGAGCTGCTCGCCGAATCGGGCGAGGAGATGGAGAAATTGGAGGTGACCGATCTCGATGTCATGGAAGAGCCAGCGGAAGTAGAGGACGAAGCCTAAAGGTGACTGGTATTGTGCTGGCGGGTGGCAAGTCCTCGCGGATGGGGTTTAATAAAGCCTTTATCGAATTCGGAGGCAAACGACTGATCGAGGCGACGGTGGACTGCCTGAGGGCGCTCTTCCCGGAGGTCTTGATCATTGCCAATGATCCTCCGCTCTATGCGTACCTCGGTGTCAAGGTCATCTCCGATCTGATCCCGGACTCCGGCTCGCTCGGTGGGATTTATACGGGACTCAGCGCTGCAAGTTACCCCACGTGTTTCTTTGTTGCCTGCGATATGCCTTTTCTTAACGCCGACCTGATCAAACTCTTGGTCCGCGAAGCCGAAGGGTGGGATGTGGTCGTCCCACGTGTAGGGGGCGAGTTACAGCCGCTGCATGCCGTATACGCCAGGTCGTGCCTCCCGCTCATGAAAGAGGCCATTGATACCGGCGTACTGAAGATTACCCGATTCTTCCCGAAGGCCAAGGTGAACATCATCGAGGAGTCGATACTCAGGGAGGTGGACCCTCATCTCCTTGGATTTGTCAACGTCAATACCCCACCGGAACTCGAACAGGCAGAGGCGATCAGCCGACACCCACACAGCCATCGGCGATCAGTCGATGACTGAAATACGGCCCCTGTGATCCTGTCTGCTCGTCTCCTGCTCCCGATATCCGACCCTCCCATTTTGGACGGTGGCCTCTTCATTCGTGACGGGGCCATCTGTGCTGTGGGTAAGGCATCCGAGCTCATCAGAGAATTCCCGACAGAGCCTCACGACGATCTGGGAAGCGCAGTCATCCTCCCGGGTCTGGTTAATGCTCACACCCACCTGGAGCTGACCGGGCTACACGGCCGGCTTCCTCTTGGTAAATCGTTTACCGAATGGGTGACTGCCCTACTCGATCTTCGCTCTGAATTGGATGATGAGTTCTTCACCGCGTCAGCTCACATGGGTGCAACGACCCTGCTCAGAAGCGGCGTGACCTGTGTCGCAGATATTACGACGTCCGGCAGAAGCGTTGCCCCTCTCATGGCATCGGGGCTCCGGGGCATTATCTTTCAGGAGATCCTGGGACCCCACCCTGAGCAGGCTATGGAACGGCTCGACGCGGCCGAAAAGGCCATTCAGTCGCTTCAACTTCAAACAGATGGAAGCCTGTTATCGGTCGGCCTGTCGCCCCATGCGTCGTACAGCCTATCCGAGCCGCTACTGCTGCGCTGTGCCGAACTGCTACGGCGCCGGAACCTCCCGGCGACCATTCATCTGGCCGAATCTCCCGAGGAGGTGGCGTATATCGGACTGGGGCTCGGTCCGATCGCTAGTGAGCTGCTGCCCGCCGTAGGTCGGCTTTCGCCATCCCATCGAGTCTGCGGCGAAAGCCCGGTCGCGTTCCTCGACCGAGCCGGCCTGCTCTCGGAGCAATTACTGGCTGTCCACGGGGTGCATGTGGGGGGGGCCGATCTCGAGTTGCTGAAACAGCGAGGGGTGGCACTGGCCATGTGCCCCAGAAGTAATGACTATCTCAACGTGGGAACTGCTCCCCTCACCCGGTACCTGGCGTCCGGACTTCGAGTCGGCCTGGGAACCGATTCACTGGCCAGCAACGAGACGCTGAGCCTTTGGGACGAGATGCAATTTGCACATCGGCTCTATGGCGGGGTGGTCAAGGCGCAGCAGCTTGTGACAATGGCAACGCTCGGCGGAGCCACGGCGCTCGGGATGGCTGGGGCCATCGGATCGCTTACGCCCGGTAAGCGGGCGGATCTCACCGCCCTGGCCATCGATCACCTTGACGATGCCGACCCGTATGGATCGCTCCTCAGCCAGGCCTCTGATGGCTTGGTCGTCTTGAGTATGGTGGAAGGGAAGATCGTGTACCAACGCGAGGGAGCGGAGCGGTGAAGCCGGCACTGGGCAAGGTGGCATATATCAATTGTGAGCCAGTCTATTACGGGATCGAGCAGGGGGCCATCCCGGCAGAATGCCGGATCGTTGAGGGGACTCCTGCTGAGTTGAACGGTATGCTCCGGGCGGGGGATCTCGATCTGTCAGTCATCTCCGCCATCGAGTATGCGTGCCATTCGGACAGATATCTGATCCTCCCGGACCTGGCGATCGGCTCGGATGGCCCGGCTGAAAGCGTCCTGCTCTTGAGCCGGGTGAAGCCATGCGACCTCGATGGGGAACCGGTCCGCCTGAGCAGGGATTCCCTCACATCGGTCTTTCTGGTGAAGCTCCTGCTCGCGAAGGCGTTTGGGGTGAAACCTCGGTTTCTGCCTGCCGAGGCAGAGACAACCGATTTGCTCCCGGAGGATGTTGCTGGGGTCTTGATGATCGGTGACCCGGCGCTTCGGGCGAGGGGGCAATACCCCTTCACTCTTGATTTAGGCCAGGAATGGAAGGAATTGACGGGTCTGCCGTTTGTCTTTGGCGTCTGGGCGGTCCGCCGGGACTTTTATCGCGATCATCGGGAGGAGACACACCGGCTTCATCGCGCCCTGCTCTGCTCCAAGCGCTACAGCCTTGCTCGGCTTGATGAGATCTGTGGGGCAGTCTGTGGACGAGTTGGACTCGACCGAGACGCCTGCGCAACCTACTTGAAGGAGCGCCTCTCCTTCGACCTGACTCCACGGCATCTGCAGGGGCTCCACCGTTTTTTCACGTTGTTGGAGGCGGAGGGGGAACTCAAGTCCACGCCTCCATTGGAGTTTATCGATGCTGTGTAGGATAAGGCGCCCAGACGAACTAACAAATGACTCCTCGTCTGCTTCGTCACGCATGAGGCTGGCCGTTCAGGTTCAGTTAGGGGGTCCCGCTCTTCTTCGACTCCTTGCTCTCGGCCTTCACGCCTCCGCTCTCGGCCGAAGCTGCTTTTTTATCCGCCTCCGCGGCCTTTTTCCGTTCAGGATTGGCGTAATCGGTCACATACCACCCCGACCCCTTAAAGAGCAGGCCGGGGGCGGAGAAAACCTTGGAGACTTTCCCTTGGCACAACACACACTTTTTGATCGGTCTGTCAGAGATCTTTTGGATTACCTCAAACCTGTGATTACAGGCCTCGCACTCGTATTCGTAGATTGGCACAAACGCTACCTCCTTTTCGACTGGCCTCACCAGAAGACGACCGGTCACAGCACGCCTTCGCTGGTCACGCTCATCGGCTCAAGCTGGTTCTGTCCAGTCGTGTACAGTAGGATAAGCCGCTGGCCCCGTAATGTCAAGATGGCGAGTCTATCGGTTCTGAGATAAAGAGGCCGGCACCAGTCTGCTGTCAGGTGTTGGAGAGATTTTTCTTGACAGTAGTGTGGCTTAGCAGGTAAGAGAGTTGCGAGACATGACGATACTGCACCCCAATCACTCCAAGTCAAACTCTACACCTTGCCGTTTCATCTCAGCGCGATTACTGGTGGGGCTCTGCACTGAGCCATACCCGCGGTCTAATCAGCTCAATGAGGCGAGGCGAATTTTGTCTCAGGCC
>JANGEZ010000051.1:0-1804 GCA_031838355.1 Candidatus Methylomirabilis sp. bin48
AGCACGGTCCCGCCACTGTAAGTGGGGAGTCGCTCTGCACAATGCCACTGGTGAAGGAGCAGGGTTTAGGGTTGAGGGTATAGGGTATGGAGGGTAGAGCAGACACTGGAATTAGCTCTTACCCTAACCCCTAGACCCTATACCCTGTCTTTAAACCGGGAAGGCGCAGGGTCGGCAGCGATCCACGAGTCAGGAAACCTGTCCAGGGGACAACGAGAACGCACCACCTTCGCGGATAAGGGGGCGAATGATGAAGTGTTGGAGCAGTGCAGTCAAGCGATGGTTATGGGTGGCGGTTCTGTGGAGCTGTGGACCGGGAAGCGCGTCGGGCCAGATGCTCGGGCTCACCCCTGAAGAAGCGGTAGAGCTTGGGCCGGTCGTGGTGACGGCGACCAAAACCGAAGTTCCAGTAAAACAACTTGCCGCATCGGTGACGGTAATCACGAAAAAGGAGATTGAGGCGCGTCAGGTCAGTCAGGTATCAGACCTTCTCCGGGACGTCCCAGGGTTGAGTGTCACGCAGACCGGGAGCCGCGGCGGTATCGTCTCGGTTTTTCCGAGGGGCGGCAACCCCAACTTCAACTTGGTGCTGATCGACGGAGTGAAGGTTAACGATGCCGGCGGCTTCTTTGATTTCAGCGACCTCACCAGCGACAACATCGAGCGGATCGAGATTGTCCGAGGGCCCCATAGCGCGCTGTACGGCTCCGATGCTATGGGGTCGGTGATTCAGATCTTCACCAAACGAGGGACGGGCGCGCCGCGCGCCGGGCTCTCCTTCGCTGGCGGCAACCTGAATACCTTCGAGGAGCATTTCAATCTCAGTGGGGGTGTCGGGCGGGTTGGCTACTCGTTGGGCGTAGGCAGGACCGACACTGATGGGAGCCTGCGCATCAACAACGACTTTCGTGAGACAACCGTCAGCGGTCGCTTGGACTACGCCGTAGAGAAGGCGCTGGACCTGAACCTTGTCGTCCGGTTCACCGACAGTCTCTTCGAGTTTCCCACCGGCGATGCCGGCAACCTCTTTGGCCCACTTGATCCGAGACAGTCCTCCGATCAGAAGCGGTTGCTCGTCAGTGGCAAAGCCAGTCACTCGCTTACACCCTGGTGGCAACAGACACTCCAGGTTGGCTTCTACCGCCATCAGTCGGCCTTTGACGATCCGTTCGATCCCCGCACTGGGCAGCCCATTGATTTCTCCGCCTTCCACAGCACCAATGAGGAGCGCCGCATCTCTGCGGACTACTTCTGGAACCTGACCGCCCCGACAGCGCTTGACGTCTCCACTTTATTTACGGCCGGCTTCGCGTTTGAGCGGGAGGAGTTCGAGCAGCGCGCTGCCGCCACGGAGACCGATTTTCCGTTTTCAAGCCGCAACGAGGCCAGCCGGGACAATAAGGCCGGCTACCTCCAGGGTCAGCTCGACTGGAAGAAGCAGCTCTTTCTCACGGCGGGATTCCGGGTTGATGGGAACAGCACATTCGGCACCGAGGTGACCCCCCGCGTGTCGGGAGCCTACATCCTCCCATTCATCGAGACTAAGCTCAGGGCCGGCTACGGCGAGGGGATCAAAGCGCCAACCTTCATCCAGAACTTCGGCGATGGCAGCCCGTTTGCCATTGGTAATCCCGATCTGAAGCCGGAGCGCTCCAGGAGCTGGGAGGTCGGATTCGACCAGCCGCTGCTCAAGGGCTTGGCCGAGCTGAATGCCACCTACTTTTACAACCGGTTCACCGATATGATCGCCTTCGTGGGCGGGTCGCCGAGCTTCCGGAATGTCCAGTCGGCCAGAGCAAAAGGG
>JANGEZ010000052.1:0-2533 GCA_031838355.1 Candidatus Methylomirabilis sp. bin48
CGTCCAGGGGCGCTTTCAACTAGGAACCTGGAACTCAGAGCTCGGGATCGCGCTTTTTGGTGGCCGTCTTGCAACAACGGTCAGGAGAGCTGGCAACACGATCACAGAGACGACCAGGACCGCCCCGACGCCCAGCGTCACTAGGAGACCGATACTGGATGCGCCGCGGTGATGAGCAATCAGGAGGCTGCCAAAGCCGATCATGGTTGTGAGCGACGACAGCACTACGCCCTTTCCCAAGCTCCTTGGCAGTACGGCGGCCTCAGCCTCCTCCCGGAAGCGATGGATGATCAACAGACCGTTCTCCACTCCGGGCGCTACGAGCAGCGGGATGATGATCAAGTTGGCCAGGTTGAACTTTAACTCAAACACGTACATCAGGCCTGCGGTCCAGATGGCTCCAATCAGCAGGGGAACCTTCGCCAGCAGGAAGTAGCGCAGGTCGCGCAGGTTCAGGAAGAACAGCACAGCAACCCCGATCAAGGCATAGATCCCCACCTGCTGATACCCTCGCTTCATCGCGGTGATGATCTCGTACCCCTTTACCGGGTCGCCGACGGCGTCAGGATCAACCTTTCTCAGGTCACCCACGAACGCGGCCTGAGAGGCGAGTTCCCACGGATCGCCTCGCGGGTACACTCGGAGCAGATACGAACCGTCCCGCCCCACGAACTGCTTTTTTAGATCGCTTGGCAGATCATCGAGCCGGACCGGACCAGAAGTCATTGCCCTGGTGAGGAGCGATACCTTATCATGGAAATCTTGAAGCAGTTTGGCCTGAAAGGTGGAAAGCCTCTGACGGATCTCTTCGTGGTCACGCTGCTGGAGCAGCCGCTCGAACTGATCGATCAGGCTTCGCACCCGTGTCATCGACTCCAGGGGCGGCTTATCCGCCCCGGTCCAGTTCTTGGCGTCATCAGCCGTCAGCATCTTTGCCTTGATCCGCTGCAGTGTGTTCAGCAGCTCATCCAGATCAACAGGAGCCGATGTGGGAAGTTGCGCGAGATTCACCCCAACCAGGATGGGGCTGAGCTCGCGAGCCAACTGCAGCTTTCGTTCCTGATCCTTCGGGATAACCATCGCGATGCTCTCCACTTCGCTTACAGAAGGAAGGGCCTCGATGGCCAAGGTCTTCTCTCTCACCTCTTCGAGACTCTTGGCCAGGATCACCCCGTAGGCAATCGAGCGCTCGGATTGCCGGATGATCTTCAGTTCCCAGGTCACCGACTCGGTCCCTTCCGCCTGAAGGCGGAGGACGTTACCGTCGAATTCCAGACTGCTCACCGCATACATGGCGGCCAGCGTGCCGACCGCGGACAGCGCAAGGACGGCACGAGGCCACCGATAGCAGAATTCCAGAAAATCTGGAGGTCTGGGCAACAGCCTGCGTGGCGCATGCGCGTCCCCGGCCCTCCCTTCAATGGAGCTCAGGGCGGGTCGCTTGTCCCACAACATGAGCAATGGCGGGAGGACCACGAAGGTCGAGATCAGCGTGAGTAGCAGGCCACAGCCGGTAATCACGCCTAACTCCTGCAAGATGCCAATCCCCGTGAGGATAAGAGTAAAAAGAGCCACGGAGGTCGTCAGCGCAGCATGAAGGATACCTGGACCAGCGCCTTCGAAGGCCTGCTCCAACGCTTGCCGGATGGAATGGCCCGTGCCTCGCTCCTCTTCGTACCGGGCCAGGAGATGGATCCCGTAGTCCATTCCGATCCCGATCAGCATTGGCGCCAAGACCATCGACAGCATGTTCAGATGGCCCACCGTAACGGCGGCAAACCCGAACGCCCAGCAGACACCCATGACGAGGGCGATGATCCCCATCAGGGGTCTTGCCACACCGCGAAAGGTCACCACCACCAGCAGGGCCACGCCGAGGAGTGAGATGGCGGTCATCAGACCGGAATCCCGCTGTGCGGCGGTGACCTCATCATGCTCGAGGGCTGGGCTCCCGGTCACTCCGGCCATGACTCCGGGATACTGTGACTGCAGTAACCGGATCTCTCTGCGGATCCCTTTGATCGGTCGCTCGAACTTGAGTAAGCTCTTGGTGTCCGCCTTCACGGTGGCCAGGACGAACAGGAACTGCTTGTTGCTGGACCACAGGTACCCTTCCCGATCGCCATTCTCGTCGGCCTTGACGAAGAACTGACTCCATGGTGACGTGTAGGTCTGTGGAGCAGCAGCCCAGGCATTCAGTTGCGTGAGCAGCTTCAGCAGCGGGGCCAGTTCAACGGGACGCTTAGCCTCACCTTCCTGCTCTTCCAGAAAGCCGGTGAACAGGTGACCCACCAAGGCGGCGCTGATCTCTCGACGGACGATCTGGAACAGGCGGTTTAAGCCCGGCTCGGCAGACAGCTCCTCCAGCAGTGAGCGATGCTCCTGGAGCTTGCTCTTCAGGTCAATCAGCTCCTCCGGAGAAAGGTACATGAGGAATCGGTCTTCCAATGACTTGAGGTCGAAGCGGTAAATGACCTCCTCGATATCCGTGGGCATAGCCTTCAGCCGAAGGGCTAGTGCGGCGGCGAAGCGC
>JANGEZ010000053.1:0-2202 GCA_031838355.1 Candidatus Methylomirabilis sp. bin48
CTGGCATGCAGGCCAAGCACGCTGGGCGATTGCGGTTGATCCTCTCGAACCTCGATCAAGCTGAAGGTCCAGAGGAGATGGATTTACCCGGTCTTGCGTTGCACGGACTGAAGGGGAAACGCAAGGGTATTTGGGCCGTCAAGGTCAGCGGCAACTGGCGCGTGACGTTTCACTTTGTGGGCCGTGATGCTCACATGGTGAATTACGAAGATTACCACTGACGAGGTGACTCTATGAACATGCATAACCCTGCCCATCCGGGCGAGATTCTCAAGGAACTGGTGATGGAGCCGTTGGGGTTGTCAGTTACCGAAGCTGCCCGTCATCTTGGTGTGAGCCGGACGTCCCTTTCCAAGGTGCTGAACGGACACGGCGCGGTCACGCCAGAGATGGCGTTGCGGCTGGAGATGACGTTCGGCAAGCCGAATGCGGCCCACTGGCTCAGACTGCAAAACGCCTATGATCTGTGGCAAACCCGGCAGCGCTCTCCTGGTATTCATGTTTCACCTGTTGAGGTGCATGCGGTTTAATCTTGATGCGTGGCCTACCCAATAAGGAGCGAGACGACCGACACGGTTGTTTCAATCCCTTGTTCAACCCATTCATTCATCTGTCATTGCGAGCACCCGCAGGGTGCGCGGCAATCTCACCTTTTGTTCTCGTGAGCCTGGAGAAGGTGAGGTAAAGAACGGTTGGATTGCTTTGCGACGCTCGTAATGACGCATCCCAATCTGTATTCTTGGGGAAACAGCTTGCCCGCGCCTGTCCTACGCGCTAAATTATGAGTGTGCATATCGGATTGTGATGACCTTAGCGGGTGACGGGAACGGGTGGTGGGCGGAATAAGGGCGTAGTCCGGCAGTCGCGGGGGGTGAGACCCAATACAATACCAAGAGCAGGAAGCCGAGAGGTGACCTGCTCTTATCGTTTTTAGGAGGGAGATCGATGGAGGGGAAGAATTATATCGGTGGCAGATGGGTGGAAGCGGTCGGGGGAGTCAGATTCGAAAGTCGCAACCCCGCCAAGTTCGATCAGGTACTTGGGACTGTGGCCTTGTCGAATCGGGAGGACGTGGAGCAGGCGGTCGCGGCCGCGAAGACGGCTTTTGTCGGCTGGCGGGCGCTGTCGCGAATCAAAAGGGGGGAGTGTCTCGAGCGATTCGTCGAAGCGATCAAGGCCCAGGCCGAAGAGATCACCCGCCTTGTAGCATCGGAGGCCGGCAAGGCGTATAACGAGGCCAAAGCCGATGTCGTCGAAGGGATCCACATGGCGCAGTACATGTTCGGCCACGCGCGGCTTCCTTCCGGTCAGGCCCTCCCCTCGGAGCTCGCCGAGAAGGATGCCTACATGTTCCGCAAGCCGAAAGGAGTGGTGACGGTTGTCAGCCCCTGGAATTTCCCCTTTGCGATTCCCATCTGGTTGATTACCCCGGCCCTGCTCGAAGGGAACACGGTGGTCTTCAAACCGTCCGGGAACACCCCGTTGGTGGGGGAGAAGATCGTTGAGTGCTTTGAGAAAGCCGAGCTTCCTCCAGGTGTCCTGAATCTCGTCCAGGGTACGGGAGAGGATGCAGGGTGGCCATTGGTGATCCACCCTGACGTCGAGGTGGTGCTCTTCACCGGCTCGTATGAGGTGGGATCGCGGATCAAGGAGGCGTGCGTCAAGGACTATCGTAAGATGTACGCCTGTGAGATGGGCGGGAAGAATGCGATGATCGTCTGCCAGGACGCCGATCTTGATCTGGCCGTCCGGGCCGCGATACTCAGCGCTTTCAAGACGACAGGGCAGCGCTGCACCTCGGCTTCTCGCCTCATTATCCATGAGAGTCGGATGGAGGAGTTTGCGAAGGCCTTTGTCGCCATGGCGCGGCGGATCGTCATCGGCGATCCCCTCGATCATCAGGTCTTCATGGGCCCGCTCATCAACGAGGCGGCGATGAAGAAGGTCGGCTTCTATAACCTGCTCGCAAAACAAGAAGGGGCCGAGGTACTCTTGGATGGCGGGCGCTTGGAGGACGGGGCCTATCGGCACGGCTACTTCTTCAGTCCATTCATCTATCGTATGGCGCATCGGAAAGATGCCAGGGTGCTCCATGAGGAGGTCTTTGGGCCGCATGTTGCCCTGATCCCCTTCCAAACGCTGGAAGAGGCCGTGGCCATCCACAACGGTGTGGAGTATGGCTTGGCCTGCTCGGTGATCACC
>JANGEZ010000054.1:0-3693 GCA_031838355.1 Candidatus Methylomirabilis sp. bin48
CTGCTGGCGGCGTCGTTCCTGGCCGATGTCGCCGCGGCGCTGCACTGTCCGGACCTCCACTTCAGTGAGGACGCCCTGCGCCATCTGGCGATGGTCCCGTACCCCTGGCCCGGCAACATCCGGGAGCTGCGGAATGTCTTGCAGCAGGTGGGCGTCCTGTTGCCGCACCCGGAAATTACGTGGGACGACTTTCCGGCGTCCATTCGGATGGTGCGCGGCGAGGTCCCGGCGGCCGACCGCCCCGATGCGGCCGGGTGGCTGGCTCAGGCCGAACGCCAGCTCATCCGCCAGATCGTCCAGCAGTGTGCGGGGAATCTGTCCCAGGCGGCGTCCCAACTCGGGATCTCCCGGAGCACGTTGTACCGGAAGCTGGATCAGTTTGGGCTGAAACGACAGCTGTTGCTTGGATCAGACTAGGACATGTGTGGTGCGACAGGTGTCGCATTGTCGGACGGAGTAGGATGATAAAAGCTCTTACTAGGATAGGCTGACGTGGTAGAATCGTCCGATTCTGACTCTCAAGGGTCTGCGCGAAGGATGGTGGGGGAAGCGCCGTACGTAGCTCGCAATCCACGCAAGTGGTAACTGTTCGCCATCGGATGCGTGCTTGTGGGCAGCATCAGGCAACGCGACCTGCACCAGACTGGGCCACTTGTGCAGTTCGAGATCAGGTGAACGATGGAGCTTCACGACTGAAAGAGCGATCACATCTGACGAAGGGAATGTGAACAGGGAAGAGTTGGGGGGGATGCGTATGCGCAAAGTGGGCTGGACCGTACTTGCACTATTCTTAACACTGCTGCTTTCGTCCTTAATAGGGAGTGCGGAGGCACAGACGCGGAATGAAATGAGTCAGCTCAAGAAGGAATTGCAGGTGTTGCGGGAGGAAGTCGAGACCAAAAATACAATGGTCAAGCGGATGCAGCAGCGCCTGGAGGCCCTTGAAACCAAGATGCAGGTGGAAATTCAGCGCCCCGCAGAAGAAAAGCTGAAAGTCATGAAGGAAGAGATGAAGACTGAGATGGCCGCGAAGGCAGAATCTCCCAAGCTGTCGGGCGGTCAGGTTTTCTTCAAGGGTGGATATGCCCGCATGGATGACCCGCGGAGCAACTCCCTCTTGACGGCCCAGGACAACCCCGATGACAGGAACGGCTTTAACGTAGGAGCCGGGCTGGACCTCCCCTTGATGACGATCTTCAATAGCACACTTTTAGGGGAGATCTATGTAGAGTACATTCAGACTCAACATACAACAGGTGATTCCAGTGCTAAGGTTGAAACTCCACCGGATAAGGCCCTCGCGGAGGGAAGGGGATTAGAAAATATTCTGACCGTGGGTATCGCCCCGAAATTCCGCTTCGACAACCTGGGCTCCATCCAGCCTTGGCTGGCCCCCTATCGGCCATGGATCATCCCCGTCGGCCTGACCTTTAATGTAAACACGCCCGTCAACAAGGCCATCACCAACATCAGCATCGGCGGGGTCACCGGCGTAGGGATTGAACGTCTGTTCTGGAACAATCGGCTCAGCCTCGGTGTCGACTTCCGATACTACTGGGGTCCTGATATTCCGGATGAAAATCTCAAGCATCTCACCACTGGTGGCTATCTCGGAATTAACTTCTAACGGAAGTTGTTCCTCCCACTGAGATGAGAAACGATACAAAATGACATGGACACCTTAGCGAGAAGGGGGGAGACGCCTACGGGGCCGTCTCCCCCCTTCTCGCAGTCTAACAGTGACTCAGCTTAGACCCTGGCAGCCTTCAAGGGAATGGTTTCCAAGGGCGGGGGGCCGGAACTGATGAAGCGGATGATTATTATTTTGCTTACGCTTGTGATTTGTATCACCATTTCCGGGTTGGCTTTCTTTCGTTCGCGGAAGGAAGCACCGGCGTAGCCTATCGATTTCAGTCACAAGATCCGCGCTGGGTTTGCAAGTGCGGCCGTTCTTTCCTATCTGGCCTTTATTCGGTTCTTCCCGATCCTTTCCCGGTCGGATACAACCCTCGATCCTTCAACATCTCACTGACATCCACCCTTCTCCCTCTTGTCAATCGCCGCCAAAGTGAGGATAATCACCATGCTCGCCCACTGAATTCCAACGTACTGACCGTAGTTAGACCGAGGACTCGGTCAAGCGAGGCTCTACCATGCAGCAGGCACAAGATAACGAGGAGGACAGCGCATGACCGTTCTGGGAATGATTATGGCCGGGGGACGAGGCGAAAGGCTGCATCCTTTGACGAAGGACCGCGCCAAACCGGCGGTTCCTTTCGGCGGAAAGTACCGGATCATCGACGTGGTCCTGTCCAACTTCGTCAACTCCGGCATCTATTCCATCTATGTCCTGACGCAATTCAAGGCTCAGTCGCTGGTGGAGCACCTGCAGGAAGGCTGGCAAGTGACCAGCGTGTCCCGGAATCATTTTGTCGTTCCGGTCCCCGCCCAGATGCGAACCGGGGACGACTGGTACCGCGGAACGGCGGATGCCGTCTTCCAGAACCTTCACCTGATCAAGCGGGTTCACCCAAGCGTTGTTGCGGTCTTCGGAGCCGACCATATCTATAAAATGAATATCCGCCAAATGATGGGGTACCACCTGCAAAAGGAGGCAGAGGTCACGGTGGCAGCCCTTCCGGTCAGCATTGAGGAGGCGTCGCATTACGGCGTGATGGAGGCGGACCAGGACTGGCGACTCCTCGGCTTCGAGGAGAAGCCCGCACAGCCGAGACCGATCCCTGGGGAGTCGGAGCACGCGCTCGTCTCAATGGGCAACTACTTGTTCGAGACGGACCTTCTGCTCCGGGCAGTAGAGGAGGACGCGCATGACACCCACAGTACCCACGACTTCGGCAGGGACGTCCTCCCTCGTCTGGTCGCAGAAGGGAGGAAGGTGTATGCGTACGACTTCAGGACGAACCGCATCCCTACTCTATCTCGAGGGGAGGAGCCGAGCTATTGGCGGGATGTCGGGACCATTGAGGCGTATTACGAGGCGAACATGGACCTGCGAGCCGTACACCCGACCTTCAATCTGTACAACCGGAGCTGGCCGATTCGTACCGTCAGCTACAGCGACCCGCCCGCCAAATTCGTTTTCGATGAAGACGCGCGGCGCGGAATGGCGCTGAACTCCATCGTCGCCGAAGGGACCATCATCAGCGGAAGCCTGGTCCGGAATTCAGTGATCGGCCGTAACGTCCGCATCCACAGCCATTGCCTGATTGAGGACGCGGTGATCATGAATCGGGTTGAGATCGGAAGGGGCTGTCGAATCCGGCGGGCCATCATTGACAAGAATGTGTTTATCCAACCAGGAACCGAAATCGGTTATCATGCAGAAGCCGACCGTGAACGCTACCACGTTTCCGACTCGGGCATTGTCGTCATCGCCAGAGAAGAGCCGGATCAGGCCTGGTCCATGACGCCGCCTGATTAGGGCGCTATCTACCAGGTGGCGGACTACTCGGTTCGCGGGGAATGGTATCTTGAGGGAGGCGCATAATGAGCGGGGGAGGACGTCAACTCCCTCTTGAGGGCATCGACTTCCTTTTCCAGTTCTGTTAGACGCTCCAGGACGCAGCGGATCGCCTTTTGGGCGGGATCCGGCATATCAGTCATCTCCAAGTCAACTGCCTGCGAGACCCGTTTGCCGTCGCGATAGATGACCTGCCCTGGCACGCCCACCAC
>JANGEZ010000055.1:0-8119 GCA_031838355.1 Candidatus Methylomirabilis sp. bin48
AAGGAGCTCGAGGTTAAGGGGGTTGAGGAGCAGCTCGTGCGTGAGGTTCTAGAGGACCTCTACGAAGAGGGAGAAGAGCCGGCGGCCCGCCGGGCTATGGCAGGAAAGCTCTCGGCGCTTGGGCGTCTTCCGGCTTCAGCCCGGACGCTGCGAGTAGGGCGGTTTCTCCACCGGAGAGGGTTTTCAAGCGAACTTATCTGGCGGCTGCTTCACGAGGAGCAGCAGGGGTAACGGAACATATCATGCGGCGGTTGACGGGCGGAGAGATCCGCGAGCGGTTCTTGCGTTTTTTTGAGCGAAACGACCATACGGTGGTTGCCAGTTCCTCACTGGTCCCAGCCGACGATCCAACGCTGCTCTTCACCAATGCGGGGATGGTTCCGTTTAAAGGGGTCTTTCTGGGAACCGATCCGCGCCCCTATCGTCGCGCCGCCTCGATCCAGAAGTGTTTGCGCGTTAGCGGTAAACATAACGACCTGGAGAATGTCGGTCGAACCGCCCGCCACCATACCTTTTTCGAGATGCTCGGCAACTTCTCCTTTGGCGATTATTTTAAGGAGAGTGCCATTGAATATGGCTGGGCGTTCCTGACGCGCGAGATCGAGTTACCTGTAGATCGGCTCTGGGCCACCATTTATAAGGATGACGATGCGGCGTTCGACCTATGGCAGAGGCTTGCCGGTCTGCCGCCCGATCGAATCGTCCGCCTGGGGGAAAAAGACAATTTCTGGTCCATGGGCGAGATGGGTCCTTGTGGGCCGTGCTCTGAGTTGATCTTCGACCAGGGTCCGACGGTGGGCTGCGGGCGGCCGACCTGTAGTATTGAGTGCGGGTGCGATCGCTATCTGGAACTCTGGAATCTGGTGTTCATGCAGTACAATCGTGATGCCTCCGGGACTCTCACGCCCCTACCGAAGCCGAGCATCGACACCGGCGCTGGACTGGAGCGAATGGCCGCGGTATGCCAAGGGGTTAAGAGTAATTACGAGACCGACCTGATCCGGCCGCTGATCGCGACGGTAGAGGAGCTTTCGCAGAAGCGTTACGGGGCGGACGAAAAGGATGATGTGTCGATGCGGGTGATCGCCGATCACGCGAGAGCGGTCACCTTCGCGTTGGCCGACGGTGTGCTGCCCGGCAACGAGGGACGGGGCTACGTGCTGCGACGGATCCTCCGGCGCGCGCTCCGACACGGCCGCCTCCTTGGACTCGACGAGCCGTTCCTGGCCTCTGCGACCGACAAGGTGATCGACCTGATGACGGATGCCTATCCGGATCTCCCGGCGAGCCGTGCGCATGTCGCGCGCTTCGCCTGGATCGAGGAGGACCGGTTCGGTATCGTGCTGCGCGAGGCGCTGCCACGACTTCACGACCTGATCCAGAATGTGAAGACCCAGACAGCGGAGCGGGCCATCCTTTCAGGGCCAACGCTCTTTGAGCTGTACGATACATATGGAGTGCCTCGGGACCTGATGGACGAGATTGCCACTGAGCAGTCAGTCGAATGCGATTGGGGCGGGTTCGAGGCGGAGTTGAGACGCCAGCAGGAAAAGTCGCGGGCCCATCTGAAAGCATTTGGAGACGTCCAAGGGGTCGCAGAGGCCTTCTATGACCTTGCGAAGGCGAGGCGAACGGTATTCCTGGGCTACGAGCGTCTCGATCTGCAGGCGTCGGTCGTTGCGGTTCTGGCTGACGGGAAACAGGTCGAGCGGATCGGGGCGGGGCAGGAGGGCGAGGTCGTGCTCGATCAGACCCCCTTCTATGCGGAATCCGGTGGCCAGGTGGGTGATACCGGGTACCTTCGGGGTGAGGCACTCATCGCGGAGGTCCTGGACACCAAACGGCCGCTCACAGGATTAATCGTTCATCGAGTTGCCGTGAAGCGGGGCGAGCTCAGGAGCGGTCAGCGGCTCATGGCTTCAGTTGATGTGAGCCGGCGCGGCATGACGGTCAAAAACCACACAGCAACCCACCTTGTCCACGCGGCTCTCCGGCAGATCCTCGGAGACCATGTGCGACAGGAAGGCTCGCTGGTTGCGCCGGACCGCTTGCGCTTTGACTTCCGGCACTACGGGCCTCTGAGTCCCGCCGAGATCACTCAGATCGAGGAGATGGTCAATGCGAAGCTCTGGGCCAATCAGCCGGTTTTGATCGAAGAGATGCGGATTGACGAGGCGCTGGCTAAAGGCGCCCTGGCCTTTTTTGGCGACAAGTATGGGGACGAGGTGCGGGTGGTCAGTATCGCCGACTTTAGTATCGAGCTGTGCGGAGGGGCCCACACCAAGGCTACGGGGGAGATCGGCCTATTCAAGATCTCGCATGAGGCCGGCGTCGCTGCCGGCATACGACGGATCGAGGCCCTGACCGGCCCTGGGGCCTTTCAGTACCTGAAGCGTGAGGGGGAAGTCCTGCGGGAATCGGCTGATCGGCTGAAAAGTAAGCCGCTTGAAGTTCCGGAAAAGGTTGACCGCCTCTTCGACTCTACACGCGCCCTCGAGCGAGAGGTCCAGCAACTTCGGGCCAAGCTGGGTGCGGAAATGGCGGAGGAGTTGCTGAAGAAGGCAACCCAAGTCTCCGGCGTCACGGTGGTGGCGGGTCTGGCCGAGTGGTGTGATCAGCGGGCTCTACGGGAGCTCGCGGATCGACTGAGGTCCAAGATCGGCAGCGGGGTGATCGTCCTGGCAACGTCCTCGGATGGACGGGTAAGCTGGGTGGTGGCGGTGACACCCGACCTCACCGCGCGGCTGCACGCCGGCAAGTTGGTGAAGGAGGTGGCAAGCATCACCGGTGGGAGCGGGGGCGGCCGGGCCGATCTCGCCGAAGCCGGCGGGAAGGATCCTGACAAGCTGGATCGGGCGCTCCAGCTTGTCCCGGAGCTGGTCGGGCGGTTTCTCGCATGAGCCCATTGTAGACCCCATTTCCCTTGGCGGTCGCCGCCAGCCATGATATAAATGAGTAGAATGACTGCAACGACTCAGGCAGATAGGCCGAAGGCTTTTAGGGGTAAGTCATGCGTGATCACACAAAACTTTTAGCATTCTATGTGAGCCTTGCGAGTTAATGTATAACCTTCAGCCTTCAGCCTTAAGCGCCTAAATAATAATGACGATACCCCTTGCACGAGAAGGGTGGCCATTTATCCTCATACCGCTAGGCCTGGCTGTCATCCTATGGGTTATAGGGTGGCGGGGCGGTGGTGTTGCGGCGCTTGTTTTGGCCGTGTTGGTGGCGTTATTTTTCCGCGACCCACCCCGTGACATCCCGAAAGGCGAGGGGCTGATCCTTGCCCCCGCTGATGGGACCGTTGTCCAGGTTATCCCGTATCTTGGCCATGAGTTGCAAGAACCGGCCACCCAGGTCAGCATCTTCCTATCGATTTTTAATGTACATATCAACCGCATCCCATTTTCAGCGGTGGTCGAAACGGTTGAATACAAACCCGGGACGTTTCGTCCCGCGTGGGAGTCTGAGGCGTCGACGGGCAACGAACAGAACCTCATCATGCTGAAAGCGCCGGAAGGTCGACTATTGGTGAAACAGATCGCAGGCCTGATCGCGAGGCGCGTTGTCTGCCGGGTTATTCCAGGACAAAAGCTTGAGGCTGGAGAGCGATTTGGGCTGATTCGGTTTGGATCGCGCGTAGATCTGATCGTTCCGGCGCGTGCGGAACTTTCCGTGAAACGCGGAGATCGTGTGAAGGGAGGAATCACTGTGATGGGGAAGCTCCGATGAGGGGGCATCGGCGTCGGCGTGGGGTCTACCTCCTGCCAAGCCTGCTAACCATCAGCAACCTGCTGTGCGGGGTCTACGCTATCGTTGCCGTGCATAATGACGAGCACACTCGCGCAGCCATAGCTATTCTTATTGCGCTGATTCTGGACGGCCTCGACGGGGCCGTGGCTCGGCTCACCAACACCCAGAGCGACTTCGGAGTGCAGCTCGATTCGTTAGCGGATCTGGTTGCTTTCGGCGTGGCGCCCGCCATCCTCTCCTATGCGTGGGCGATCAAACCCTACACGAAGATGGGATTGCTGTTCGGATCGATCATCCCGACGGCGCTGTTCGTTTCGAGTGGCGCCTTCAGGTTGGCGCGCTTCAACGTTCAGACGCGAATTCTCGACAAGCGCTATTTTGTCGGCCTCCCGATTCCGGCGGCTGCAGCGGTTATCGCCGCCTTTGTGCTCTTCACGCGAGAGTCGCCTTCGCTGGTCCTCTTTCAGCGTGAGTTACTCTCAGATCGGGTGATGTCTGCGCTCATGGTTGTCATCGTCTACGCCCTATCGTTCTTGATGGTCAGTCCTCTGCGGTACCGCAGTCTGAAAGGGATCGAGATCAAGAAACGTCAACCCTTCGCGCTCCTCATCGGCCTGACACTCGTGGTCTTGGTTATCGCTTCAGAGCCAAGCTTGGTAGTTTTTTCGTGCTTTTTCCTGTACGCCCTGTCTGGTGTCATTCGCATGATTCCGCTTATTAGAAGACACGTGTCAGAGCCGGTAGAACAGGTGATCGGCGGGGAAGGCGGACCGTAGGGTTGCTGGGTCATTCCGTCGCCGCGAGAGGCAGTAAGAGAGGCTCAGTCAAGCGGAGATAGCTGGGGGATAAGATGGGCGATCGGATTATGATCTTCGACACCACGCTCAGGGATGGCGAGCAGGCGCCGGGCTGCAGCATGAATACCAGGGAGAAGCTGGAGATGGCCAGGCAACTGGCGCGCCTGAAGGTGGACGTGATCGAGGCCGGTTTCGCCATCGCCTCCGAAGACGACTTCGAGGCGGTCAAGACGATCGCCCAGAACGTGCGGGGCGGACCGATCATTGCCAGTCTCTGCCGGACTCGCGATATCGACATCGATCGCTCCTGGGAGGCGTTGAAGTGCGCTGATCGCCCACGGATCCATATCTTCATCGCCACCTCAGAGATTCACATCACCTACAAGCTGAAATCGACCCAGGATGAGGTCCTGCAGGCTGCCGTTACGGCAGTGAAGTATGCAAGGCGCTATACCGATGATGTCGAGTTCTCACCCGAGGACGCTCATCGGAGCGAGCAGGATTATCTCTGTAAGGTTGTTGAGGAGGTGATCAAGGCGGGCGCCACCACGATCAACATCCCTGATACGGTCGGCTACGGCCTCCCCTGGGAGTTTGGAGCCCGGATCAAGAATCTGTTCGATCGGGTGCCCAACATCGACAAGGCGGTGATAAGCTGCCACTGCCATAACGACCTTGGGCTGGCGGTAGCGAACTCGCTGGAGGCGATCAGAAACGGGGCCAGACAGATCGAATGCACCATTAACGGAATCGGCGAGCGCGCCGGAAATGCCTCGCTCGAAGAGATCGTGATGGCGCTGCGGACACGAAAAGATCTGCTCGACTTCGAGACCGGCATCAATACGGAGGAGATCTACCGATCCAGCAAGCTGCTCACCAGCATCATCGGGATCCCCGTCCAGCCGAACAAGGCCATCGTCGGCGCCAACGCCTTCGCGCACGAGGCCGGCGTACACCAACACGGTATGCTGCAGAAACCGCTCACCTATGAGATCATGACCCCGGAATCGGTGGGGGTGCCTCAGAGCCGACTGGTCCTGGGCAAGCACTCCGGGCGGCACGCCTTCAAGAAGCGGCTGGAGGAGCTGGGCGTGATGTTGCCTGAAGACGCCTTAAACAGGGCCTTTACCCGGTTCAAGATCGTGGCCGACAAGAAGAAAGAGGTGTTCGACGACGACCTGCTGGCCATCGTCGAGGAGGAGGCCCTGGCTGCCGGCGAGACCTATACCCTCGAGTATCTGCAGTTCACGAGCGGTATCAACATTGTCCCCACCGCCACCGTGCGGCTCAGGCGGGAGAACGAGATCTTCCAGGAATCAGGCTGGGGGGATGGCCCGGTGGACGCGGCCTACAAAGCGATCGACCAGATCACGAAGGTTCAAGGGCGACTGGCTGACTACTCGATCAGGGCCATCACCGCCGGGAAGGACGCGTTGGGCGAGGTGGTCCTGAAGCTGGAGGTCAATGGCCACACCGTAATCGGCAGAGGAACCTCGACCGATGTCATCGAGGCCAGCGTGAGAGCCTATCTGAACGCGATCAATAGGATTGTCGGCGCGGCGCGGCCTCCTAAAGATATGGCCGCGCCAAGGGGACTGTGATCGCGAGGACGTGACATGGCGAACAGAACATACACGGTAGCGGTCGCCGGGGCCACCGGCGCGGTCGGAGAGACAATGCTTCGACTGCTGGAAGAGCGGAACTTTCCCGTCCGACGCCTGAAGCTCTTGGCCTCCGAGCGCTCAACCGGGAAGAGCCTCACCTTCATGGGGGAGGAGATCAAGGTTGAGCGGCTAGGCGAGGGCTCGTTCCAGGGGATTGAGATCGCCCTCTTTTCGGCCGGTGCCACCCGTAGTCAGGAGTTCGCCCCAGCGGCTGTCAAGGCCGGAGCCGTCGTCATTGATAACAGCTCCGCGTTTCGGATGCAGCCCGATGTCCCACTCGTCATTCCAGAGATCAACCCGGACGCGCTTGCCGGGTACCTGGCCCGTGGCATCATCGCCAACCCCAACTGCACCACGATCGTCATGCTCATGCCGCTGAAGCCGCTACACGACTATGGCCGGGTCAGGCGTGTCATCGCCTCGAGCTATCAGGCGGTGTCCGGCGCGGGTGCGAAGGGGATCGAGGAGCTGAGACGGCAGACCTTGGCCTGGGCCAGGGGCGAGCCGATCGAGATCAGGGCCTTCCCCCAACAGATTGCGTTCAACCTCATTCCTCACATCGACACGTTTCAGCCGAACGGCTACACGAAAGAGGAGCTCAAGCTTGTCTTCGAGACCCGGAAGATCCTGGGCGACGAATCGATCGGGGTCTCTCCCACGACCGTACGCGTCCCCGTCTTTACAGCCCATTCAGTTTCCATGAACGTCGAGACGGAACGAAAGATTGGGGTAGATAAGGCGAAGGAGTTACTCTCAAAGATGCCGGGACTTGTCGTGATCGATGAGCCGGAAGCAGGCCGCTACCCGATGCCGATCCTCGCGGCCGGTAAGGACGACTGCTTTGTGGGTAGGATCAGAGAAGATCTTACGAACGATCATGCCCTCAACCTCTGGGTGGTGGGAGACCAGCTTCGAAAAGGGGCGGCACTGAACGCCATTCAGATCGCTGAGCTGTTAGTGGACCGCTATCTTTGAATCCACTGGGGGTTCATTCCTCGCGGCTTGCCGCGAGTTCGTCATACCGGCGGACCCCGGATCGGGGTCCGGGGCAGGCGCCGGTATCCAGAGGCCCGACTGGATTCCCCCGTATCAAGTACGGGGCAGGCTTGTCAAGCACGGAATGACGGGCCGGAACATTAGCCGACCCCTCACGCCTTCCGCCTCACCCTGACTACATCCCTCACGCTCTTTCGGGGCAATCATGCCGACATTCAAACTGACGATCGAATACGATGGGACCGACTATCATGGCTGGCAAGTTCAGCCGGGAATGACCACCATTCAAGGAATGCTACAGAAAGCGGTCAAACGGATTGTCGGGAAGGGCGTCCACGTCATGGGCGCAGGCAGAACCGATTCCGGCGTCCATGCCCTCGGTCAGGTCGCCAGTCTTCGGGCTGAATTCAGCCATCCACCTGACACCCTCCGGCGAGCCCTGACCAGCGTCCTGCCGCCCGATATCGTCGTGACGGCGGTGGAGGAGATGGACAACGACTTTCACGCCCAGCGCTGGGCTAAGTGGAAGCGGTATCGGTACACCCTCCTCACGCGCCCATACCCCTCCGCCATCGAGCGTCGATATGCGCTATTTGTCCCTTACCCACTAAAGATAGATGCCATGGCTGATGCCGCGAGGGCGCTGATAGGTACCCACGATTTCAGCGCCTTTCAAGCGGCCCACAGCTCCGTCAAATCTTCGGTCCGAACGGTCTTGGTAGCTGAGTTCAGGCAGGAGGGGGATCACCTGTCCTTTGAGATCGTGGCGGGCGGGTTTCTCCGTCACATGATTCGGATCATCATGGGGACACTGTTGGATGTTGGGCGGGGAAGATTACGGCCTGAAGAGCTTAAAGCGATACTTGAAGGAAAAGATCGCAATCATGCATCTAAGACTATTTCTCCACA
>JANGEZ010000056.1:0-7271 GCA_031838355.1 Candidatus Methylomirabilis sp. bin48
CGGAGCAGTCCTTCCCGCTCATAGACCCGAAGGGTCTGCGGGTGGATATCGAACATTTCGGCTACGACGCTAATCGAATATCGACGCCGTCGCTGCCCCACCCTTGTCCCCCTTTCAGCTCCCATCGCCACCACGGAAGATGGTCACTTCCAGATCGTGCGTCTCGGATCTTCCGGGTGCAGACGCCCCAGTTCCCGGAACAGCTCTTGCGATTGCGTATCGAGATTCTGCGGTAGAACAATCTTGACGGTGACGAACTGGTCGCCACGTCCCGAACCCTTCAGGTGCGGTACCCCCATGCCACGGAGTCGAAAGACCTGTCCGCTGCTCGTCTCCGGGGGGATTCGCATCGAGGCCTTCCCGTCTACAGTTGGGACCTCGATCTTGGCCCCTAGCGCCGCCTCAGTCACGGTAATCGGTACCTCGCAGTAGATATTATCCCCCTTTCGCTCGAAAAAGGGATGAGGGCGGACGCGGGTGACGATATATAAGTCTCCAGATGGGCCTCCCAGTCGTCCCATATGGCCTTTTCCTTGGACCCTGACGTTCGATCCATTTTCCACACCTGGTGGGATCTTCACGGCGATTCGCTCGGCCTTTAGCACTGTCCCCGCCCCATGACAGGAGCTGCAACGGGATGAGGGCAGCTTTCCGGTCCCCTTACACCGAGGGCATGCCTGATGTCCACTAAAGAGCCCAAGCTTTCCTCGCGCCCGCCCGCTGCCTTCACAGGCAGGGCAGGCGTGAAACTGGCCCCCCGTCCCGGCCCCCGTGCCTAAGCAGGATGGACAAGGGGCGTGTCGCTCGAGGCTGATCTCAGTGGGCAGGCCCCGAACCGCATTTTTGAACTCAAGGTCAATGGTGTAATGGAGATCTTCACCCTTTGATGGTCCGGTCTTGGCCTCCTGCCCGCGTCGGCCGAAGATGTCAGAGAAGAGATCTTCTATTCCGCCATGGCCCCCGAGGTCAAGCTGGCTGAAGTCGAACCCAGCCGGCCCCGCTCCGGGCCGCGGGCCTGCCTCATGCCCCACGCCAAATGGCTGGTGCCCGAACTGGTCATACTGCCGGCGCTTGGCCGGGTCACTCAAGACCTCGTGCGCCTCGGTGATCTCTTTGAACTTCGCCTCGGCTGCTTTGTTGTTGGGGTTGACGTCAGGGTGGTGCTTCCTGGCCAGGCGCCGGTAGGCCTGCTTAATCTCCTTGTCCGAGGCGCCTCTGCGGACGCCAAGGATTTCATAGTAGTCTCGCTTATTCATTCTTGCACCGTAACTACTAGGCGTTTAGGCTGAAGGTTGAAGGCTATACATGATCAACCATTCAAGACCTTTAAGAGGACTCCTCATTGCGCAAGAAGCCCACACGCTTCGACACATTGCGACGTCATCGTTTTACCCCTAACAGTCTTCAGTCTTCAGCCTATCTACCTGAATAGTCACTTCACGTCGATCTTCACTTGCCTGGACTTGGCCTCTTCCGCTTTCGGCATGGTGACCTCCAGCACACCATCCTTGAACACCGCCATGATCTTGCCCTGTTGGACACCGGTGGGCAAGCTGAAGGCGCGCTGAAATGCCCCGTATGAGCGCTCGAGTCGGAGGTAATTTTCCTCCTGTACCTCCCGCTCGAACTTTCGCTCGCCCTTCAATGTGAGAGTGTTGTCCTGCACCTGGATGTCGATGTCGTCCCGGCTCACCCCAGGCAGCTCTGCCTTCATGACGATGCTGTCCGGAGTCTCGAAGATATCCACGGCAGGCGACCACATGGAGGCCGTCAGCCCCTCATCATCATCCATGCGGGTCCGGGACAGTGCCTGATCGAACAGGCGGTTCATCCGTTCCTGAAGCGTCGTGACATCGCGGAATGGATCCCATCGAACAATCGCCACCTGCTTCACCCCCTTTCTTCTCTTATTTCTTGTCGCTTTTACCGCCGAGGTCCTCGAACTCGGCATCGACTACCCCACCCTCTGGCGCTCCCTGCGATGGCTCACTCTGAGCCTGTTCACCTGGGGCAGTTTGCTTGCTTTGGGCCTGCTGATAGAGCAACTCAGCAAGCCGGTGGGAGGCCTTGGTAAGCTGATCAAGCGTCTCGCGCTGCTTTCCCGTATCCTCGCCCTTCAGGGCTTCCTTGGCCGCCTCGATGGCGGTCTCCAGCGTGCCCAGCTCGGCGATCGGGAGTTTTTCGCGATTCTCGTTCAGCATCTTCTCTGTCTGGTAGCACAGACTGTCGAGCTGGTTCCGGACCTCGATCTCCTCGCGCCGCTTCTTATCTTCCTCGGCGCACCGATCGGACTCTTTGACCATTCGCTCGATCTCGTCTTTGGTGAGTCCAGAGCTGGCGGTGATGGTAATCTTCTGCTCCTTGCTGGTGGCAAGGTCCTTGGCGGCAACGTTGAGGATCCCATTGGCGTCGATGTCGAAGGCGACCTCGATTTGTGGAATGCCCCGCGGTGCCGATGGGATTCCCACCAAGTGGAAACGGCCCAGCGTCCGGCTGTCTCTGGCCAGTTGCCGCTCCCCCTGGAGGACATGGATCTCCACGCTGGTCTGACTATCGGCTGCCGTCGTGAAGAGTTCGCTCTTGCGGGTCGGGATGGTGGTGTTCCGTTCGATCAGTCGAGTCATCACCCCACCCAGGGTTTCGATCCCCAGCGAAAGAGGTGTCACATCCAAGAGGACCACGTCTTTGACGTCACCGACCAACACGCCGGCCTGAATGGCTGCACCGACCGCGACCACCTCATCGGGATTGACCCCTTTATGCGGCTCCTTTCCAAAGAGCTCGCGCACGAGCGCTTGAACCTTCGGCATCCTGGTCTGCCCGCCCACCAGCACGACCTCATCAATGTTGCTTGGATCGAGACCGGCGTCCTTCAATGCCTGACGGCAGGGCCCGACGGACCTTTGGATCAGGTCCTCGACCAGTTGTTCGAGCTTCGCCCTCGTGAGCTTGAGGCTCAGGTGCTTCGGGCCAGAGGCGTCGGCCGTGATGAATGGAAGGTTGATCTCAGTCTCCAGCACCGTGCTGAGTTCGCACTTGGCCTTTTCCGCAGCCTCTTTCAGGCGCTGAAGCGCCATCCGGTCCTTGCGCAGGTCGATCCCCTGATCCTTCTTGAACTCATCCACCAGCCACGAGATGATCTGCTCGTCGAAGTCGTCGCCTCCGAGGTGGGTATCGCCGTTGGTGGATTTGACTTCAAAGACCCCTTCACCCAACTCCAGGATCGAAACGTCGAATGTCCCCCCTCCCAGGTCGTAGACGGCAATCTTCTCATCCTTTTTCTTGTCCAAACCGTAGGCCAGTGCTGCCGCCGTAGGCTCGTTCACGATCCGGAGTACCTCGAGACCGGCGATCTTGCCGGCATCCTTAGTGGCCTGGCGCTGCGAGTCGTTAAAATAGGCGGGAACGGTGATGACCGCCTGCGTGATCTTCTCCCCGAGATAGGCCTCGGCATCCGTCTTCATCTTCTGGAGGATCATGGCGGAGATCTCTGGTGGCGAATAGCCCTTCCCTCTTACCTCAACCCCGACATCGCCATTGCTGGCCCGAGCCACCTTGTACGGCACCAGCTTAATCTCCTGACTGACCTCCTCATTACGTCGACCCATGAAGCGCTTGATAGAAAAGATCGTGTTTTCAGGGTTGGTGGTTGCCTGCCGCTTGGCGACTTGACCCACCAGTCGCTCCCCCTCCTTCGAGAAGGCCACGACCGAAGGGGTCAACCGACCACCCTCGGCATTGGGGACTACTACTGGGTCTCCAGCCTCCATGATGGCCATTACTGAATTGGTCGTTCCGAGGTCAATACCGAGAACTTTTGGCACCTCTTACCCTCCTGATAAAAAATTGTCACAGTTAATTGAACCAGGAATGGATCTGCTCTTCACTATTCTCATACGGTAACTACAAGGTGTTTAGGCTATAGGCTGAAGGCTGTTAGCCATTGCGCATGGACCGAATCAAGGCGCCCAGAACCTTTTCGGTCTCCATCATTGTCGCGTCACATTCGGCAAACGCCTGGCTCATGCGTGCGCGTTCCTACAGTCTAAAAGCCTACAGCCTATCTATCCAAGTAGTTACCTCACACGAGAAGATAATACATTAGTCGATGCCTGTCAACTATTGTTGCAAGAATTCTTTTAGGTCTGTACCTCTTCTCTTCTAGATCTCCAGTTGGAAAACCCCTTGACTCACCGTACCGCGTAGGCTAATGTTTCTATAATCTCTTGAATTGTAAGGGAAAATACTCGATCTGTGGTCTTTATTCGAGGAGGGGAGAATGGAACCGACGACTACTCATATCGTCGTCCTGATTACAACAAGCTCCAGACAGGAAGCCGAGGCGATCGGTAAGGTACTGGTCGAGTCCAAGCTGGCAGCCTGCGTGAACATCTCGGTTGGCGTGACCTCCCTCTTTCGGTGGCAAGGAGCGATCGAACACCAGGAGGAGGTACTCATGCTGGTGAAGAGCCGAAGCGATCTCCTTCCTTCTATTATTGAGGTCGTAAAAAGATTACACTCTTACGCTGTACCGGAAGTAGTGGCATTACCCATTTTCGCCGGGTCCCCCGACTACCTCGCTTGGGTGAACGAGTCGTTAAGGCGAACGCCCCGAGGCTCGCCAGAGGTCACCAGCCACGGCGACCCGGCTTCCCCATCTTTAGGCTGAGTTTACCTTGGCACGACCCTTGCTTTAGTGTGTAGGTTCTTACTGGAGAACGTATCCTTCAAAGCAGTAACTACTCAGGTGTTTAGGCTGAAGGCTGTTAGTCGTTGCGCATGGACCGAATCAAGGCGCCCAGAACCTTTTCGGTCTCCATCATTATTCGCGTCACATTCGGCAAACGCCTGGCTCGTCTGTGCGCGTTCCTACAGTCTAACAGCCTACAGTCTATCTACCTGAGTAGTTACCCTTAAGTAGTTACCCTTAACATTTGAAATGCTTGACAAACCGATCGAAGAAGGGTATAAAGCTCTGCAATTGCCCGCTACTGGTGGGGCTCTTCAGAAAGATACGGATTACCACGGTTTCTTGATGCTTGCCGGCTTTGGGCTAACAACCCTAACAGGAGGTCAAGATGGACCAGCGATTCTCCCGAAGGCTCCTAGGGGTAGCGGGTGCCATGTCGTTGAGCGCATCGCTCCTTGCCCCTACTTCCGCCTTATCTTCTGAGGAGCCGACCCGTGGTAATAGCCTCGCTATGGCCACACAGCCGCGACGCCACTCTGGTAATCAGCTCACAGCCGCTGTCGTCTTGCCCCCTGGTGTTCATAGCGTCCAACCTCATGACGCAACCCTTGACAGCACATCTCGAAAGCCCGGCGAAGACGAGGGGGCCCTTCGGAATGGGTTGGTCCATTCTTCCAGGGGGATGCAAGCATTGACGGCAGGGGATCGAGTCAAGGCCCAGGAAGAGTTGGAGATCTCAACGAGTATCCTGGCGAAGATCTCAGGGGTAGCGACTTCAGGTGGCCTTCGCCTCCAGCTCATCGAAGAAACAGCTCTCCTCAAAGCGGCGCTTTCTGGCGCTTCTCCAGGTCAAGAGGTCATGAACCAGCCAAACGACCAGGAGGAGGAAGAGGACGAAGCCGATACGGAGGCGGCCCCTGACCTTGTCGCCCCAGAAGAAGCGCAGAGGCTGGCGCCAGCAGAGGGCGAGATCGTTTCGATTCCTGAACTGGACGTAAGCGGCTTTGACGTGCCGATCGTACTCAACGAGCAAGTCAGGGCGTACATCCTGTACTATCAAACTCGAAAGCAGGGGGTGATGAACCGGGCCTTCGAGCGTTCAGGGCGGTACCTGCCGATGATGCGCGGAATCTTTCGGGATCAGGGCCTCCCGATGGATCTGATCAATCTGGCGTACATCGAAAGCACCTTCAATTATCGCGCGTACTCCAAGGCAAAGGCCTCTGGGATCTGGCAATTCATCAAAGCGACCGGGAATCGGTATGGAATGAAGGTGAACTACTGGCTTGATGAACGGCGGGATCCGGAAAAAGCGACCCGCGGGGCAGCCGCCTACATGAAGGAGCTGTATGGGATGTTTCATTCCTGGCCGCTGGCGCTGGCTGCGTACAACGCAGGCGAGCATCGAATTCAGCGGGCTATCGAACGGCAGGGGACTACTGATTTCTGGTCATTAAAGCTTCCGAAAGAAACCGAGCTCTTTGTCCCGGCCTTTATGGCCATCACCATTATTGCTAAGGACCCCGCTCGGTATGGTTTCACTGCACCGGTTGAGGAGTCCTGGGAGGTGGAGCGAGTGACGGTACCCGGGGCCATTGATCTGCGTTCCGTTGCTCGGGTGGTAGGCGTTCCATCCGATGTCATCCATGATCTCAATCCAGCCCTGATGCGCGGGGTAACCCCTGTGACCTCCGCTGGGCATGAGATCTCTCTGCCGCTTGGCACCAAGGAGATCCTTCTGGCTAATCTGGATCAGTTGCCGAGATCCTCTGCGCGAGAGGTGGTTCGGGCCGCAGGCCGATGGCATCGGGTAAGAAGAGGAGAGACCTTGTGGTCGATCGCGTCGCAGCACCAGACGACCGCCGCCGGGCTCGCCAACCTCAATGGGGTAAAAGTTAGCGATGGGCTGAAGGCAGGGGCGCTGCTCCGATTGTCGCCGGCCAAATCATCGAGTGAGCGAGCCACAACCGTTGCTCGAGCCACCCGTTTCCAGCCGGTCGCAACGCGGGCTCCGGAGGTCACCCCACCTTCCTCCCGTTCTACCGTCCACATCGTCAAGCTTGGCGACACGCTCTTTGGGATCGCCAGGGCCTACGCTGTCACGCCTGAGGAACTCCGACGATGGAACGATAACGATCTGAAAGGCCAGACAAAGATCAGACCTGGGCAGTCCCTTCGACTCAGCTCAGGACAGGCATTACAGGTAGTCGCTCAGACCGTCAGGGGCAACCGTGAGGCTCGCCGGGGCGCTCCTGCTTCCACAGCCCCTGCCCTGTACCGGGTGAAAAGAGGCGATACCCTGTGGGAGATCGCCAGAGTCCACGATGTCACGCCGGAAGAACTCCGCCGCTGGAATGACCTTGGGCGTCAAGCCAAGCTCCGGGCGGGTCAGGATCTGATGATCCGCCTCAGCAAGAGCTAACGGGACCTTTCGCCCTCTTACCAGATTTTTCCAGCCCTTTTGGCGTCATAGCGTGAGGCCCAGTGCGCTCTGGGAGCTGGAGCAGGTCCTTTCAACACCGTTCAGGGACCAGTCGTGTCACTAGGCGGTCCTGGCCGACATTTTCGGTTCAAGGCAGGC
>JANGEZ010000057.1:0-1859 GCA_031838355.1 Candidatus Methylomirabilis sp. bin48
TCGCCGAGACCCCGCTTTCGCGGCAGAGATGTGTCAGGTCCGAAGCCAGTCCATCACTCAGATCAATCATTGCCGACGCGACTCCAGCCTGCGCAAGGGCCCATCCCTCCCGGATCCTTGGGATAGGGCAGAGATGTCGTTCGATAGCCTGTCGGATAGCCTCCTGGAGAGAGTCGGAGACTTCATATGGGGTCTCGACCTGATCGTCCAGGAGACGGAAGCCGGCCTTAAGTGCCACGAGACCTGCCGCCGCCGCACCCAACCGCCCCGTAATCCAAATCCGGTCCCCCGGTTTCGCCCCGGAACGTGTGACAGCTTTCCCCACCTCAACTTCTCCTACCAGGGTTACGCCAATCATGAGGGTGGAAGAGGCGGAAAGATCGCCGCCGATGACCTCGACCGCGAATCGCGCACCTTCCTCTCGGAGGCCACGATAGAGTTCATCGACAAACTCGATCTCTTCATCGGGAGGGATTGCCAGCGTGACAAGCGCGGCGCGCGGCAGACCCCCCATGGCGGCAATGTCGCTCAGATTAACTCCCATCGCCTTGCGTCCGAGACGAAAAGGCGTAATGGTCTGTCGCGTGAAATCGACCTCATCAACGAGCAGATCAGTCGTGAGCAGAAGTTCTCTGTCTACTGTGGGCCGCAACACGGCGCAGTCGTCACCGATGCCAAGAATGGCATCGTGCGGCTTTGGCAGTATTCTCCTGATCCGTTCGATCAGGGCAAACTCCCCGATAGCCGAAATTCTCATTTGTCATCGTCAGCCCCCTCACCTTGATCCTCTCCCCCAGTGGGGGAGAGGGGGGAGTGGGGGAGAGGGGGGAGTAACATTCCAATCGCATGCAGACGATCGGCTAGCCTGGCGAATTCATCGAGGCTCAGGGTCTCGCCGCGGCGCTTCGGATCGATGTCTGCATCCGCCATGGTCCGCTCTAGGGCGATGGGCTCCGCCATGATGTCGGCATGGAGTAACGCATTGCGTAGCATCTTCCTGCGCTGTCCGAAGGCAGCCCGCACAATGCGAAACAGCAGATCAGGGGATTGTACCGACACCCTGGGTCCAGGAAGCAGGTCGAGGCGAACGATGGTAGAATCAACGGCGGGCTTCGGATAGAAGGCGGTCCTTGAGACGTGCGCCACTACTGAGACGTCTGCCTCGTAGTGACAACGGAGTGTCAAGGCACTATACCCCTCTTCGTTGGGGGCCGCCAGAAGCCGCTGCGCCACCTCTCGTTGTACCATCACCAGGAGGAAGGAAAAGTGCTGCCGCAACGGGATCAACTGAAGGATCAGAGGAGTGGCGACCGAATAGGGAAGGTTTGAAACCAGCTTGGCCTGTTTATGTCCTGGGAACATTTCATCGAGAACGCTCACGAAATCGAAGCTGAGGGCGTCATCGCAGATCAATGAAACCCTGGGATGATCTCTGAGGCGATCCACCAGCAGTCGATGAAGCCCAGGATCCCGCTCAATGGCCATCAGCCAGCCCGCCCGTTCAGCGAGACCCTCGGTCAGAACACCCGTGCCGGGACCGATCTCCACCACGAGGTCCTGCGGTTCCACCTCTGCCGCGCGAAGGATCAGATCGCGAACCGTAGGGGCGATGAGGAAACTTTGCCCGAGGCCTCGTTTCGGCAGGAGATGATATTGGCGAAGCAGCGCACGGGTCTCGTGCCCAAGAGATGGCGGCCGATTTGAGTGGCTAGTCGTGCGCATTCGCTGAAGCGCCATGGAAGCGTTCTCATCCCGAGCAGCAGCAAGGACTACATGCTTACACGGCGACTGCACCTGCTGGGGCCCTTCTATGGTAACGCGGGTGCCCAGATCGAACTGTCCAAGATAGCGCTCTTCAA
>JANGEZ010000058.1:0-2310 GCA_031838355.1 Candidatus Methylomirabilis sp. bin48
CCTGGTGGTCTGCATCGGGCTCGTCATGGTCTGGGCTTTGCGAGGATGGGAGGCGGGAGTAGGGGATCTCACCTACTCCCACGCGCAGAGCCTGAGGGCCGAGCGGCTGCGGGGGGATTTGTATCGGCAGATCAAGGAGATCCTCGACCGATTCGTGAGTGGGGATCGATCCGCGCGGGGGGAGTTCGAGAACCTGGGGGTGAGGGTAGAGGGGGAGTTAGCTGACCTCCGGAAGCATTCCCAATCGAGAGCGGAGGATGAGCGGATTTACGCGCTCGAGGCGGCGCATCGACAGGTCACGCAGCTCGTGAGGGAGATTTTTGAACTCCTTGAGAAAGGTGTTCGGGAACAGGCCATACAGCGGGTCGAGCGGGAACTGGAGCAAGTGGCGTTCCTGCGGCAAGACGAACAGATCGACCGGCTACGGGCCTACTATGACGCAGCCGCACAGCAGTCGATGCAACGAACCCGCGCCGTCGCAACTCAGGGAGAACTGCTGGCCGGGGTCGTCGTGCTGCTCGCTCTCGCGTGGGGCGGCGGGTTACTGTTCGGAATTCACCGGTGGCTGGTAAAGCCTCTTCGAGCGATCGGTCGCTCGACCGCGATCATCAGCACCGGGGAGCTGGATCATCGTGTCCAGGTCACGTCCCAGGATGAATTAGGCGATCTGGCGGCCTCGATCAATCGCATGGCCCAGTCGCTGAAGGGGATTCAGGAACGCTTGCTTCAAGCCGAACGATTGGCGGCGGCCGGCGAGCTCTCTTCCTATATTGCCCACAATATCCGCAACCCGTTGGCCAGCATCCGGTCTTCGGCTCAGGCCGCCCTCAAAGGGTCGGAGCAGTCCGCAGAGGTTCGACTCACGCTTCAGAGCATTGTGGAGAGCGTTGATCGCTTGAACCAATGGGCGTACAATTTTCTCTTTGCCTTGAAACCGATCACGCCGACCTTGACCCCTTCCGATCTGAACCGAGTGATCATGCAGGCGGTTGATGTGGTTCGCCCGATGATCGAGGGGAAACAGATCACGCTCGGCTTGAGTCCTTCCCCAACACTGCCGCTTGTCCCCCTTGATGAGGGGTATCTGGAACAGGCCCTCGTTGCCCTGCTCGCTAACGCGTGCGAAGCGACCCCCCGAAAGGGGAACATTGTGATCACCTCCCGGCTGATTCACGAAGGTGAGGGGCTAGACGGCGTCGCTATTGAGTTCGCTGACAATGGCGAGGGAATCCCCCCCGACATACTCCAGAAGGTATTCACCCCGTACTTTACCACGAAGACCGACGGCGTGGGCCTTGGCCTGACAATGGCCCGGAAGTTTATCAGCGCTCACGGGGGAAACCTCACCGTGTCGAGCCGCCCAGAGGGTGGGACTACAGTACAGGTTCTGCTTCCGATTACCCATCCTACAGAAGCCGGTCGCAATGGCTAAGTTAAATGGCTAAGATACTGGTCATTGATGACGAGGTCGTATTCGCTCGCTCTGTGGCGCACACCCTCAGCAGAAATGGCCATGAGTGCAGGAGTCTGTCGAGCGCAGAGGAAGGGATGGCATCGATCGAGGAGGATCGGCCCGATCTGATCCTGCTGGATATCAAGCTGGCCGGTATGAGTGGGCTCGACGCGCTGAGGAGGATCTTGAACCTCGATGGGAGCATCATCGTCATCATCATGACTGCGTACAGCAGCGTCGAGAGCGCTGTGGCCGCTATGAAGGACGGGGCATACGACTACATCCAGAAGCCGATCGATCACGACGAGCTCAGCTTCGTGATCGAAAAGGCGCTGGAGACCCATCGCCTGCGAGAACGCCTCTCGTACTTTCAGCGCAAAGAGATCCAACAGGCGGCCCACGGCGAGATCATCGGCGTGTCCCCCAGGATCACGCAGGTCATCGAGTTGATCGAACGGATTGCTCACCTTGAACCGGGATCCGCGGGCGAGTTGCCGACGGTGTTGTTGCTGGGCGAGACCGGGACGGGGAAGGATCTGGTGGCGAGAGCGATCCATCGTCGAGGCAGCCTTGCCGGGCAGCCGTTCGTGGAGATTGAGTGCACGTCGATCCCGAAGGAGCTAGCCGAAGCGGAGCTGTTTGGGTACGAGAAGGGCGCGTTCACAGGCGCCACGGCCACCAAGCCCGGCCTGATCGAGGCCGCCGATGGGGGGACCCTCTTCCTGGACGAGATCGGCGAGTTGGGTCTGGAGCTTCAGGCGAAGCTCCTGAAGGCGATCGAGCGCAGGCAGATTCGTCGGGTGGGCAGCCTTCGGGAGCGAAAGATTAATGTTCGGATTATTGCAGCCACCAACCGC
>JANGEZ010000059.1:0-7017 GCA_031838355.1 Candidatus Methylomirabilis sp. bin48
AACCTCCGGCCGGTGAAGCTGTTCGCCCCCCTCATGGATGCCTCGCCTCTGAAGCGCGAGATCATCGAGGGAGTGGATCTGATGGTGCTGCGCGAGCTGACCGGCGGCCTCTACTTCGGTGAACCGAAGGGGATCGACCCCCTTCCCAACGGCCAAGGGGAACGAGGCGTAGATACCCTCATCTACACGACGCCGGAGATTGAGCGAATCGCCAGGATCGGATTCCAGATCGCCACGCAGCGACGGAAGCGACTCACCTCCGTCGATAAGGTCAATGTGCTGGCCAGCTCCCAGCTCTGGCGCCGCGTAGTCACTGAGACGGCCAAGGAGTTCCCGGGCATCGAGTTGGACCACATGCTGGTGGACAACTGCGCGATGCAGCTCATCCGCGATCCCCGACGCTTCGACGTCGTGCTGACCGAGAACACCTTCGGAGACATCCTGAGCGATGAAGCTGCCATGCTCGCCGGCTCTATCGGGCTACTACCTTCGGCAAGCCTTGGCAGCGGACCAGGCCTGTACGAGCCGATCCATGGCTCAGCCCCCGACATCGCCGGACAGGACATAGTCAACCCCCTTGCCACCATCCTGTCCGCCGCGATGCTCCTCCGTCATTCACTCCACCACGAGTTAGCAGCGGCCGCTATCGAGGCTGCGGTCAGCCGGGTGCTCGAGGCAGGGTACCGAACGCCAGATATCTGGCAACATGGCCCCGCAATGCTAGTCGGTACGGCGCACATGGGTGACCTTGTAGTCGAGAGCGTTGTGAAAGGATAGGCGTGTCTGGAATGGGTGTTGTCACGATCGAAGTGCTGGAGGAGGTGCGAAGACGTCGCGGGACAGGCGCTCCCGTCACTGTCCGTTAAAGCAATGACGATCGAATACGGCGACGGATCAGATACCAGACGACAAAGACGTTGATCGCAAGCGCAACCCCGTAGGTGAGACGGAGTGACCAAATCACTTCGTACAACTCAATGGGAATGAAGAGCCCCGTCGCGCCAATCGTCAGCCAGTCAGCCCATACTAGTCCCAGGTGAAGTCCCCAGGCCATGGTCAGCAAAAGGGCTGAGTACAGAATGGTCACGAGCCCTATCGCAACGATCTGCTTCGAAGAGATTCCGGTGAGCCACCCGAGCAACTGCAGGAGATAACGGTTCTCCGAATCAACGCCCAGCGAATCGGCCACTCCCTCTGCCAGGTCGGAAATATCTTTGTTGATCAGGGCAAAGACACCGAGACTGATCAGCAAGAATAGGATCCCTCCAAGAGCCTTGAGGACAATGATGGTCCGCAAGGCCCCATCTTTTGAGGCGGTCGCCTCTGGCATGGGCACTACTCTCTCGGCCTCGTGCTGTCGGCGCGGATAAGCAGTTTGGCCGGGTGGGGCACCTCGACGTCGAGTCGCGCCTATCGGATGCCTGCCTACAGGTAAAGCTGGTACCCTCCTCACTTGACCTTGCTCAGTCGCTCCTTCGCCGACTTCGCCTCCAGCGACTTTGGGAACTGCTTGAGCAGATTGCCGAGAACCGTACGTGCCCTGGACTTATCCCCCGTCTCGAGGTAAGCAAATCCCTGTTTGAGCATGGCGCTCGCTACCTTTAGATTATCCGGATGCTGCTTGGCAAGCAGCGCAAACTCCTTAATCGCCTGGTCATAGTTCTTCTGGCTGTAATACGACTCGCCAAGCCAGTACCGGGCATTCGGCACGAGGCTGGAGTCGGGATAGATCTCGATCTGACTTCGGAAGCCGTTGATCGCTAATTCATAATGGCCTTTCGCATAATCGTTCAAGGCATTCCTGTACAGCTCATCGGCGCTCTGCACGCTGGCCATCGGTTGATGAGCCGGAGTCTGGGGTGGAGGCGACTCCGCCATTCGAACGGCGGGTGATGGCGCCGTAACCCCTTGAGCCGAGGCCTGGGTGGCCGGCGCAGGCGGAACAAGGGGGGGCGCCATAATCGGGGCAACCGCAGGGGATAGTGGCTGCGTCCCGGCGCGAGGCGAGCCGGCAGGGCTAGTGATCGGCTTCCCCTTATTAGTCGGTTTTCTGGCTTCGGTTAGGGCAAGTTGTGCGGTTGTGTTGACCTGCTCAATCGCAGTGTTCGTCTGTTGGGCCATTTGTTGGAGCGCAGCCGTCACTTGCTTTGGGGTCTGCTGGGAGGCAGCCACCGCCTGCTGGGCGACGGCCGTCGCCTCCTGTGAAGCAACAACGGCCTGGCTGACCTGCTTGTCGAACCCGTTCACTCGCCGTCCGAGCTGATCGAGCTGGCGCCCAAACTCATCAACTCGCCTGTTCATTTCCGTGATGCCATGGCCAATCCCTTCGGTTTGCCCCTGAGCCAGGCGCACTCCCGTTGTCAACTCATCCAGCTTCACAGCAAGAGACGCCTGAGACTGAAGGAATCCCTGTCTTTCCTGTCGTTCCTGGGCGACCTTCGCCGATTGGCTCTTAAGATCCGAGTCCAACTTCCCTAGCTTCTCTTCCAAGGCCGCCCGCCCGCGCTCACTCTTTTCCAAGCGCCCCTCGATCTTCTTGAGCCGCTCCTCGATAAACACCCTTGAGCCTTCCTCAGTCCTGGCGATGACCGCCACCTCGCTCCTCACGGAGTCCACATCCCGCTGAACCATGCGCAGGGGCAGATCCCCCTCGCACCCCATAGTCAACACACTAAGGGTCAGCGCAGCCACTAGCGGGGGATGCAGCCTCCCCCCCTTCCCTCTGGCATCGGCCATACCGCGTGTCTCGTTATTTCGCACTAACGGCAAAATGGGCCCGCCGATTCCACTGCCAGGCGGAGTCGTCGTGCCCAAGCACAAATGGGCGCTCCTTCCCGAAACTGATGGAGCTAATTCGATTCGCCTCGACTCCGGCAGCTATCAAGTAATCCCGCGTTGCCCTGGATCGCCGATCGCCAAGCGCAAGATTATACTCACTGGAGCCGCGCTCGTCGGAGTGACCTTCAATGGTCACCTTGACTGTGGGGTTTTTCCTCAGCCATTCAATGTTCTCGTTCAGCAGCTTCTTCGAGTCCTCTCGAATCGTGGCCTGATCGAAGTCGAAGTAGATGTCTTTCAATGCCAGCCCTGGCGCCTTGACCTCGGCTGCTATTTCCGGTCTTGCCTCCGCCTCAGCAATCTTGGCCTCCGGTACCGCACCGACCTCGGGGGTCGGCTTGGCTTCCGGCGACTGGGCCGCTACTTCGGTGGGGGACTTTTCTCCTGAAGTGGCAACTTTTGGCGCTGGTGGAGGCGCCGGCATGCCGACCTCTCCTTGCGGCGCAATCGCCCTCGGAACAGTCTCGACAACCTCTGGCCGTTTCGGACAGCCGGTTAGGAACAATACCATAAGAGCTAATGTGAGAGTACCGACCTGTGCTCGTTGCATCCACCTCATCTCGAAGTCCTCCTTTTGTTCTCGTCAACGATCCCTTCTACGCTATCCCGCCAATGTTTCGGTCACGCCTCCTTCACGCTGTCCTCTGAAAAGAACTCTCCATCCTCGCCTATGGCGACCAGTCGGCAAGGTAATTTTCTTTTCCATCCTTGGTCAATTGGCGCTGATTCGATCCATCGGCCTCCATAATGTAAAGATGCCGATGACTATTCCGCGTCGAGGTGAAGAGAATATGCCGACCATCAGCCGACCACGACGGCTCCTCGTTATTACGCGAATTCGAAGTCAACTGGACCAGCCCCGTGCCGTCGGGATTGATCAGGAAGATATCGAAGCTTCCACTTGGTCTGCCCACGAAAGCGATCTTGTCCCCCCGTGGGGACCATCGAGGCGACACGCTATAGTTTCCAACCCCGAAGGTCAGACGCCGGATATTGGTCCCTTCGATATCCATTAGGTAGACCTGCGGTGTGCCGCCCCGATCCGAATTAAACACGATCTGCCTCCCGTTAGGAGCGAAGGATGGGGAGATATCAATCTGCGACCCCTGCGTCAGTTGACGAAGGCCAGTCCCATCCGGCCGGACGAGAAAGAGGTTGGTGCCCATCCCGCTGCTCATCGAGAAGGCGAGCCGCCCTCCATCCGGAGACCAAGCTGGGGCAACGTTGAGTCCAGGACTGGACGAGATCTTCTGGCGCCGCCCGGTCTCCAGATCGATCACGAACAGGTCCGGATTCTGATCACGATAGGAGGTGTAGGCGATCTTCTTGCCGTCAGGAGACCACCGCGGGGACAGGTTGATGGAGTGATTGCCGGTGATAAGGAGGGGATTATATGCGTCATAGTCCATGACGTAGATCTCTTTAGCGCCATTCACGGAGGAGACATACGCGATCCGCGAGGAGGCGATCCCTTTTTCTCCCGTCAGCCGGAAGACGATCTCGTCTGCCAGACGATGCACCATTGTCCGTAAGGTCCGAGGATCCCCAACATATCGTTTCCCGGAAAGCATCTCGCCCTTCGTCACCTCAAAGAGCTGACCTTCCAAGACAAGCTCGCTACCGCGTGACGAAAGCTTTCCAACCACCACGGCTTGGACCTTCAGGGAGCTCAGTGCCGATAATAACCCCTTCTCCTGCCCGAACTCGACCTGGGTAGCCTTGACTGGAAGGAACGACGGATCAATGATATCAAAGATCCCCCCGCTCTTCAGGTCATCGGTCAGGATGGCGCCAGCCTGTGTGCCGAGATCATCCGCCTTGGCGCCGGCCTTCAGCGGCGGGAAGCCTACGACCGCGATGACAATCTTCTGCGCCTCCTTTCGAACAATGTCTACGGTATATTTTTCCTCTGCGGAGAAGGCCGGAAGCGGAAGTATCGTAACGACAAATAGACCGAGGACAAAGAGCGCGCTACCCAAGCCTACGCAACGGTACGATCTCATCAGCTCTTCTCTCCCACAAACGTGAAGCGCAGATCGAGCGAGAGCGCCTCGGCCTTAAACAGTGGAGGCAGCGGTGGCAGCGGGCTCGAGAGACCGATAGCACGAACGGCCGAGTCGTCAAGCAGACGGTCTCCAGAGGACGACCCGACAGCGAGATTGCGAACCTGCCCGGAACGAAGAATCCTCATGGAGAGACTCACGCTGGCCGTCGTGCCAGGGCTCATCTTTGGCGGCGTCCAGTTACCAGTAATTTTATCTTGGATCAGGACGAAGTAATAAGCCAACGCCGGATCAGTGTTCCCCACCGTTACCCCGGTTTCCGTGGCCGTACCGACATCCTGACCCGCTCCCGCTTTGGCAAGATCACCAACCGGCGACGCGATTACAGGCTGGGAGATAGCAGGGGCAGAAGCCACCTGTGGAGCAACGATCTTCGGGGGAGCAGGGGGTGCTACCATAGGTACAACAGGTTGGCGCTCGGATGACCGACGCCTACCTGACAGAGCCATCTCCTCAGTCCGCGTTGGGGCGGTGTGGGGTCGTACCACCGCCCCCGAAATACTCGGCTTAGGAAGCGATGGGAGCGCGAGAACATCCCGCGGCTGAGCGGCGACTTTCGCTGTTGCGGTTGCGACCTTCTGCCCTACCTGGAGAGGAGAATTCGGCTTCCGCGTGCTGCCTGTCTCCTGTAGAGACGCGAGCGTCACTTCATAGCTGACCGGCACCTTGAATGGCTTACCGTGAAGCCACTGTGGGACATACAACACCGCGAGCGCCAGAAGTCCATGGAGTAAAAACGAGAGACCACACGAAAACGATACCTCTGGCAAAGCGAGGCGTCGTCCAATGGCTCTCACCGCCACGCTATCGCCCCTTCGCCACAGGGGGAATCGGTTCGGTCACCATCCCCAACCGTTCAATGCCGGCCTTCTTCACCGCATCCATAACCTTCACGACAACACCGTAAGCCACTCCTTCATCCGCTCGAAGGAACACGGCAGCCTTTGCATTGCGCTGTCGAAGCCCCACAAGCACCCCCTCCAGCCGGGCAAGGGTGATAGGCTGATCATCCAGGTAGACGGCCTTCTCCTTGGTGACCGTCAGCATCAGCCGCTCCTCGGGCCCAACATTCTTAGCCTCAGTCTTCGGCACCTTGACATCGATCCCCCTAATCATCATCGGTGCCGTGACGAGGAAGATGACGAGGAGAACCAAAACTACATCGACAAACGGCGTAACGTTGATCTCAGAGAGCGCGCTGCCCCCTGGTCGTTCACCCGAACCTGTGCCCGGTGAGACCATCGCCGTCAGCGGCTCCTTCCCAGAATCCGTTCGGCCAAGGTGAGAAACTCCAGACCGAACATCTCCATCTCCGTTGCCTGCCTTCTGACCCGATTCAAGAAGTAGTTATAGGCGATCACCGCAGGGATGGCCGCCCCTAGCCCAGCCGCCGTAGTGATCAGGGCTTCTGCGACCCCAGGCGCCACAGCACCCAAGTTCGCGGAACCCGCCTGACCAATACTGGCAAAGGCATCCATGATCCCCCATACCGTCCCAAAGAGACCGACGAACGGCGCCACATTGCCTGTCGTCGCCAGGAAGATCAGATTGCGCTCTTGTTGCGCAACCTCCTTCATGCTCGCATGGCGGAGGGTCCGGCTGATGAGCTCGAGTGGCTCCTTGCAAATGGGTATTTCGGCTACCGTTGCCCTTAACTCATTGGCGGCCGGTCCTTGATTGGCTGGACTTTGGCCGCCTTTCACCAACTGACTGAGCTCTCGGTACCCCTCCTGAAACATGCTCACAATGGGGCTTTTCGCAAATCGCTTCGATTCTTCAAAAACGGCCGTGAGGTTCTTGGCTGATCGAAAGATGCGGAGGAACTGAGTCGATTCCCGTTGGCCTCGCCGGAACACTCCGAACTTCCTGAAGATCAGCGTCCAGCTCATCAAGGAAAAACTCAACAAGAGGAGCAGCACCGCCTTCGCAACGAGCCCTGATTGTACAACGAGGCTTACGGCATTCATCTCATAGTCCTTAAGTTGTGCTTATACCATCACCACCTATCATGGTCAAGATCATTCAACCGGCGTGTTGGTAGCATGTGAAATGTCCGCCTCGCGTAGTAAATGAAATGTCCGCTTTCCCAGGAGAGGGGGTAGGCTACGGTCTCTTC
>JANGEZ010000060.1:0-3072 GCA_031838355.1 Candidatus Methylomirabilis sp. bin48
GAGCAGGTCTTGCTGTTCTTGAATCGACGGGGTTACGCTAGGGTACTGCTCTGCCGTGAGTGCGGTTTCACCTTGCACTGCCCACATTGCAGCCTACCGCTCATCTACCATGCGGTGGACGCCAGGATGCGCTGTCATTACTGCGATCATCGAGAACGCCCGCCCGCCCGCTGTCCCAAGTGCGGTGGGTTCGCGTTCGGATTCCTAGGGTATGGGACGCAGCAGGTCGAGGCTGCTGCTCGGCTCCTTGCGCCGGACGCGACCATGACCAGGATGGATCGTGACACCACGCGACGGCGGCGGGCGCACCAGCAGATCCTCAAGGCCGTGGAACAGGGACAGACGCAGGTTCTAATCGGGACGCAGATGGTCGGAAAGGGGCATGACTTTCCCGGGATTACCTTGGTCGGGGTCCTCTCTGCCGATGCCTCGATGGTGCTCCCGGATTTCAGGGCCGGGGAGCGAACCTATGCCCTGCTCACACAGGTGGCTGGACGGGCCGGCCGTGGTGACCGGCCTGGTCAGGTGCTGGTCCAGACCTACAACCCGGATCACTATAGTATCCTCGCAGCCAGAAACCACGATTATGAAGCGCTGTACCGAATCGAGCAGCCACTCAGAGAGAAGCGTGGCCTTCCTCCCTTCGGCTTCCTCGTCCTGCTCCTGGTCACCTCTTCAAACGAGAGTCAGGCGCAGGCAAAAGCCGAACGACTCACCAGCCTGCTCCTGGAACGGGCCGTTTCGTCCCTTGCCATTGAGGGACCGGCGCCGGCGCCGCTTTACCGGCTGAAGGGACGCTATCGCTGGCAGATCCTCGCCAAAGGTCCTGACCCGAGTACGCTGCATCACTGGGTCAAGGAGACGATTGCGCTACTCCCGCCGTCAGAACAGGCGGGAATCGAGGTCGATGTCGATCCGGTCGATCTATGTTAGAATTCTGCAATTAGTCGCCAGCCTTCAGTGGTCAGCAAGCTACGGACGAAACTGAAAGCTGAGTGCTGATGGCTGAACGCTCACTAATTGTCTTTTCCTGGGGGATGCATTACAGTAATGGCACGATGAGCGGAGCGATTCAGCAAGGACCGGTGGAACGGGCTTCCAGCCTGGCATGCGACACGAGTACGGTTCCTGCCCACACAACTGATTCGTGGCTTGGCAGGGGCGAATCTCTGGACGACCTTGGCATCTCGGGTCTGAAGGTCATCCAGAGTTTTACGGGCTTCCGCCATTCGATGGATGCTCTGTTACTGGCGCAGTGGGCCACACCGCGATTCACCGACCGCATCCTCGAGCTCGGTTGCGGAAACGGGGCGATTGCGCTGCTGCTGGCTCACCGTTATCCGCGCGCCCACATCGTTGGGCTTGAGATCCAATCTGCCCTGGCTGACCGGGCCCGGCGGGGAGCACGACTCAATGGGTTGCAGAACCGCATCGAGATCGTGGAGGGCGACCTCCGTCAGATCAGAGGGCTGCTGCCGTCGGCGAGCGTTGATATGGTTCTCTGCAATCCGCCGTATCGGGAACTCGGCCGAGGGCGGCTCAGCCCGGACCCAGAGATCCGACAGGCCAAGCATGAGCTGACCGCTACCCTTCAAGAGGCGGTTGCGGCCATCCGATATGTGCTCGCCCCCAAAGGGCGAGCCTGCCTGATCTACCATGCCTCGCGGCTTGTCGAGCTGCTGAGCGGCCTCAGGGTTAATCGGTTAGAGCCGAAAAAGTTGCGGCTGGTCTATTCCTACCCTGGCGCCGAGGCGGAACTGAGCCTGGTCGAGGCGCGACGAGACGGGCGGCCAGGGCTGCAGGTCCTTACCCCTCTGTTCGTCTATCAAGCACGGGGCGGCCCTTTGTCACCCAGCATGGAAGCCATCTATCGCAGTCTGGCCTTATCGGACGTACGGAGTGGAGGAGCGTGAACCGACACATCATCGCCCTTGCGCAGATTAGCCCAGCTCTCGGCGATCTGGAGCGGAACCTGGCCCTGCATGAAAAGACGGCTGAAGAGGCGATCGGCCGTGGCGCCAGCCTGCTGGTCTTTCCTGAACTGAGCCTGACCGGATACTTCCTCAAGGACCTCGTCTCAGCCGTGGCCCTTCCCATGACCAGTCCCATCCTCGGCAGGCTCAGAGATCTGAGCCGCCGCATCGATCTCGTTGTGGGGCTGGTTGAGGAGTCGCCAGAACACCTGTTCTACAATGCCGCCATTTACCTCTCTATGGGTGAGATCCAGCACGTCCACCGCAAGGTCTACTTGCCCACGTACGGAATCTTCGATGAGCAACGGTATTTTGCGGAAGGCGGCCGAATCAGGACATTTCGTGCGAGGGTCGGTCGGTCTGCGATCCTGATCTGCGAGGACATGTGGCATCCCTCGGCGGCGTATGTCGCCTCCCTCGATGGGATGGAGATCCTCATCTCGCCTTCTGCCAGTCCGGGTCGCGGGGGTCTGGAGGAAGGCAAATTCTTCGCGAACGCCAGGGCCTGGGAGACGATCAACCGGGCCTACGCCCAGCTCTTTACCTGCTATGTCCTCTACGCGAATCGGGTCGGTTACGAGGATGGGGCCTGCTTCTGGGGCGGTTCAGAGGCGATCGCCCCCTCCGGCGAGCCGGTGGCAAAGGCAGAGTACCTCAGCGAGGAGATCCTGGTGGTCGAGATCGATCCTGCAGAGGTTCGCCGGGCCAGAACGGTGAATCCGTTGCTTCGAGATGAGCGATTGGATGTCACGCTTCGAGAACTGGAGCGGGTGAGAAGGGAGGGGGTCAGGTGAGCGGTCTCTCCTTACACTGCGAATTTGTCCAACAGATCCTGACCGGATTTATTGCGAACGAGGTCCGAAAGACCGGGTTTAACCGCGTCGTGGTTGGACTTTCGGGTGGGGTGGATTCAGCGCTGTCCGCCTATCTCGGGGCCGAGGCCCTCGGCGCCGAGAATGTCTTGGCCCTCCTGATGCCGTACCGAACCAGCAGTCCGGAGAGCCGGGAGCACGCCGAACTGGTGGTGAAGCAACTGGGCATCCAATCGGACGTCATCGAGATCACACCGATGGTGGACGCCTACTTCGAACGGTTCCCA
>JANGEZ010000061.1:0-3331 GCA_031838355.1 Candidatus Methylomirabilis sp. bin48
GAAATCGCCGTGTCCGATACCGGGATCGGGATCAAGCGTGAGGACCTCGCCAGACTCTTCCAGGTGTTCACCCAGCTTGAGTCCGCCCTCACCAAGCAGTTCCAGGGCACTGGCCTTGGTCTTGCGCTGACGAAGCAACTCGTCGAGTTGCATGGAGGATCGATCCGGGCGGCATCAGAGGGAGAAGGCCAAGGCAGTACCTTTACCGTCCGGCTTCCGCTGGCCTCCCAAGAGCGGTCGGAGACGGGAGGATGAGATGACACCAGGGAAGATTCTTGTGGTGGAGGATCACCCGTTGAATCGGGAGCTGGTGGTCATCGCTCTGGAGGCGCGGGGGTATACCGTCCTTGAGGCGGAAGATGGCCTTGGGCTGTTGGAGCGGGTCAAGGCCGAGCGGCCGGCCCTCATCATCATGGACTTACAGCTTCCACGAATCGATGGCTTTACCCTCACTCAGCAGCTTAAAACCGATGTCGAGACGCGGGACATTCCTGTCCTGGCCGCCAGCTCCTTTGCCAGGCCTGAAGACCAGGCGCGGGCTCTGGAGGTTGGCTGTGCAGCCTCCCTAATCAAGCCCCTCAATCTGGCAGTCCTTTTTGAGACCGTCGCCGAACTTCTATCACAGAGCGGGAGTGAGCGCCTATGAGCCTGAAGACGATTCCAGACTGTCACCCTTCCGCTCCGGCCGCCCCGGACGAGGGGGCGGGATCCTGCTAGACATAGTCGCCTGCTTGATTTCTTGAGCCCACCTACCGTATAATCAAATGCTTTTTTCGTCACACCACGTTGTGCAGTGTGGTTTCTGACAGGATCTTTCCAACGGTAACCGTACGAATGTAGGGGGAGACTGATGCCGAGCTATGATTTCAAGTGTGTGAAGTGCGCCAAGAAATTCTCACTGACGATGGGCATCAAGGAGCGGGGGACCAAGCGGCTGAAATGCCCGAAATGCGGCGCTGGAAAACCGGAGCCCATCTTCTCGACCTTTTTCGCCAAAACCTCGCGCAAGAGCTGAGATGGGAATGCTCCTGTCCATCCTTCATGGGCGGGGGTATTTATGAACTGTGATTGGCTCGGAGCGGGCGGAAGATCATGGGCAGTGGGTGGTAAGAAGTGAGAGTAAAGCAGTGAAGAGAAATCGGCAACTCTCAAGAAAGAGCCCTGGGCGGCTGGCCGTTCTTTTGCTCGGCTGTATGCTCACCGCTCTCCCGATTATCTCCGTCGGCGCTGGTCAAGAAACCGTCCAGCTCGACAGTTCCCTCGAAGCCCTCGGGTTCATTAAGGTTCAGAACGATCCGGATGCTCCTGACTTTACACTCCAGGACGTTTCAGGAAAGTCGGTTCGGCTGGCTGACCAGCGTGGAAAGGTCGTCTTCCTGACCTTCTGGGCGACCTGGTGAGGCTACTGTCTGAGGGAGTTTCCCTCACTCGAGCGCCTCTATCAGCAGTTTCAGAAGAAAGATTTCGTCATCCTCGCGGTGAACATCGCCGAGCCGCCCGACCAGGTCCGGAACTATTTGCTCAAGCATAGGCTCACCTTTCCCGCTCTTGTGGACGCCACCTCAAGCGTCGCCAACCTGTACGGGGTTCGCGCCACGCCAACCCGGTATCTGATCAATCGCGATGGGAAGGTCGTAGCCGGGAGCATCGGGCCGAGGGATTGGGCGGGTGAGGATGCTCAGAGGCTTATCGGAACCCTGTTGGACGCCGGCAAGACGGCCCGCAAGAGGTGAGGAGCGGGCGCCATCGATGAAACGCCTGGACGCAGAACGCAGATCGGTCGATCCGCTTATTACTCAGAGCATAAAATAGCTTGCCTCCCCCTTTAGCAAAGGGGGGTAAGGGGGGTTTTGAACGATCGGTAAAACCCCCTCAATCCCCCTTTTGTAAAGGGGGAAGTTGCTGGAGATGTTGTGCAAGAGTGCAATCTAGTTAATGCTCCCCATAATATGTCGCGACGCTCCGTAGGGTGGACCATGAAACGGCTTCTCCTGTATACCGCAGTCGTGAGCGCATGCATGGGGCCTTCGGTTGGAGCATGGGCGATGAGTGACCCGCCGCCGGCTGCCGATGACCATGCACAGCTTGAGTTTCTCACGCGCCATTGGCAGGCGCCCATTCCGCCTCAAGGCAAGCCGCCTACCCATTTCTCGTCGATCGAGGCATCTCTTGACCCGGAAAGTTGCGCCGTCTGTCATCGAACTCAGTACGAGGATTGGAGCAGCAGCCTCCACAGTAAAAGTATGGGGCCGGGCGTGATAGGCCAGACGATGGAGTTGATCCATGGCGATCCCAAGATGGCGATCCTCTGCTACAGTTGTCATGCCCCTCTCACCGAGCAGCAGGAGAAGGTCGTGAAGAAAGGCGGTGATTCCCCCTCTCTGTTCAAGAAGCACCGCGCCTTTGCGACGCCATCGCCGAGCACGTCAGGAGCCTGGGCCAGCACCGCGTTGACGTTCAAAACGAACGGCGCCTTTTCGGCCTCGCTGCAGCAAAAGGGCTTGGCCTGTGTCGGGTGCCATGTCCGGAGGCACCAACGTTTCGGGCCGCCGAAGCGAGACGGCTCGATTGAGAATTCCGCTCCGGCAGCACAGCTCCCCCACGGCGGCGCCATCAGGACGGCGGCCTTTGAGCGATCCGAGTTCTGTAAAGGGTGCCACCAGTTCGAGCCGAGCGGGTCTGCTCTGAATGGTACGCTGCTCGAAAACACTTACAATGAATGGAAAGAGGGGCCGTATGCGCGGGGAGGGAAGACCTGTCAGAGCTGCCATATGCCGGAGCGGCGGCATCTATGGCGGGGGATCCATGATCCTGAGATGGTCAAGCAAGGCGTATCCGTCCGTCTTTCAGTGAACAAGGAGCGCCACCAGGTCGGCGAGCAAGTTCAGGCTGAGATCACTCTGGCTAATACCGGGGTTGGGCATCATGTCCCAACCTACGTCACGCCGAAGATCATAGTCCGATGGGAGTTAGTAGATACGGACGGCAAGCGAGTGAATGAGAGCGTACAAGAGGAACGGATCGGACGAGAGGTCACGCTTGATCTGGCACAAGAACTCTTTGACACCAGGATTGCGTCCGGGAAAAGCCGTACTGTTCGCTATGTGAGAACCATCGACCGGGCGGGGCTCACGATGCGCGCCTCCGTCGTCGTGATACCCGACGATTTCTACATCCAGTTCTTCGAGGCGATCCTGCCAAGAGTCAAGGCGAAGGAGCCTCGGGCCCTGGTTGAGCAGGCCATACGTGAGGGACGCGCAAGGTCCTATATCCTCTTTGCGAAGAACCTAACGGTGTCGTAACGCGGCTCATCGTTGCGAGCTGACAGCTA
>JANGEZ010000062.1:0-17148 GCA_031838355.1 Candidatus Methylomirabilis sp. bin48
ACGATCTCTGTTTTCGCGGCGGCAGGAAGGCCAGAATGATCTCGCGGCGTGCTCGAACTCGAGCACCTCGCTTCTCGATTAGACCCCGATGGATCAATGAATTGACGTCGCGGCTCACGGTCTTCGCTTGTTTCGTCGCGTAGGAGGCTGCCAGGCTCGGGTTGAGTTTTGGAATCTCCGCGGTAAGCCAATCGTCATGCTCCGAGAGACCCAGCACAAGGTTCTTCTGTCGCAACTCCGACGCCGACGGTCGTTCCCCGAACTGCTCGTCGACATAGTTACACCACGCTTCGTTCCATTGCTGCACGCGGATCGCCTCGATCTGACTGCGCAGCCCGTCGACAAAGCCGGTGGCCGCATATTGGAGGAAAGGAAAAACATCACCGCCGGAACTACTCGCAAACTGCAGTTGCCGATAGTAGTCGGCTCGAGTCTGGTTGTAGTGGTTACTCAACAAGTGGGCTGCCGGAGACGGCACTCCCGCACTGAGCAGGATGAAGAACTCGACCATGCGCGCGGTCCGGCCGTTGCCATCGCCGAAGGGATGGATCCAAGCGAGATAGAGATGAGCCAGTACGGCGCGGAGCACAGCGAACGCGATGCGCTCCTCTTTCGCCGGCCGAAAAACCGGCTCGTTGAGCCACGAGCACATCTCCTTGAGCAGGAAGTCGCAGTCTTCATACGGCGCACCTTTGTAGGGCCCAACCACCACTGAGTAGGGTCGAGTCACCCCTGGCGCCACAGTGTCCGAAGGAATATCGAGGTCCTTCAGTACTGACCGATTGAAGGAGCGGGTCCGCTCAACGGTGAGCTCACCATTGGACGTCTCGCGATCGCTCGTGATCTCGTTACAGACTTTGACGACGTTCTCGATCTCTTGTCGGAGGTACTCCTTGGACTTCGGCAGGTGCAACTTGCCTTCGAGCAATTGAAGCACTTCTGCCTCGGTGAGGGTATTGCCTTCGATGGCGGTGGTGGCAAGAGCCCCTTTCGCAAGATAGACCTGGTGCAGCTTCTGGCCGGTTGCCGGCTTAAGCGGGGTTCCCGCGATGTGCTCACACTTCGACTGGGCCTCGCCGAGACGCAACCAAAGTTCCTTGGACGCCCGCCTGAGGTCGAGCTGGAATTTCAACCAGGGGTGTGTCCGTTCGTATGGCCGCATTAATGTCCGCAAATAGAACTCTGCAAGTCACTCATAATAATAGGTATATTAGATTATAGCGAGTTAAATGTCCATAGGCATGTCCGTCAAGTCTCAAACAATCGGAGCTTGGCCCCATCTCATGCGCCCCTGCGACCGCTCGACATCCTGAGAGCGAGCTCCTCTGGGAGCTCAGTAAGAAATCTCCCTACCGTTCAGGCTCAGGGCCACATCGGGATGCTGCGGGCGGACCGTAGGCGCCTGGTTCTGCATGAGATCCTGTGTTGGACGGGAATACCCCTTGAGTTCATAGTCCCGCTGCCACTGAACGCCGTGGACAAACACCACATCTCGCGGAGCGTCAATCAGCGCCACGGTAGATCTCCCATCTCCTGTCTATTGCGAAGTATGCACAGATGCTCACGCTACGCCCGCGCTGGCCATAGATCGCGATGACTGGCATCCTCCCACTCCTCACGAAAAAAGGCAAGAGTTTTGACGGCCAGGAAGTTCATATCATCTCGCACATTTGGCCTTGAAGAACATGGCAAAACGTATAAGATGCTTAGGGGGTGGAATATTGGGAGGTCTTGTGGCAGCGCTCATTGGGTATATCATAGGAGATCGTCATGGCAGATGAGCAACCAATCGTCGGGCGCACGAAGCATGGGGAGTTGACCCTTGACCAAATTGCCGAACTGCAACCTGGGTTAGGTCAGTTGATGCCGCTGATGAGCGAACGCTACTGGATTTGCTACTATGCTGCCAAGGGCGGCAATTGGGCGCTGGCCGCTTACCAGCTCAATGGCCTGCGGAGTCTGTTCAAGAAGTCCAATACCACGCGGCCGAAGTACAAAGCGATGCTCGAGAGCTATGCCAAGGCGATCCTTGACCCCCTCGCGCTGCACATCGAGGCTAAGAATTTCGTTGAGTTCGAAAAGTGCTACCTGCAAGGAATCGAATTGGCCAACAAGATGCACGTATCCACCAATCACCATGAGATTATCTGGAAGCTCCCGCCCACTCCCCCGCAGCACCTGGAGATGGGTCCTTGTGTGTAGCGCGGTGTTCCACAAGTCTCTCGACATATTCGATAGCTCAAGGCCATAAAATCCCCCCTCACCCCCCTTTTAAAAAGGGGGGAAGTCGAATCAGGCTACTCATGAAACGATTCATTACTATCGCCGTAGCCCTGCTTGTCTGTATGGCAATCGATTCAGTGGTTCAGGCAGAGCCCCTGGATGCGCTGACGCTCCGTCAAGGAGACGTGAGGATAGTGAAGCTTGCCGACGGCGGGAAGGTTTCAGACCTTCAGGGTGTCATAGACACGGGCGGCGCACCCTCCGCTATCCCGATGTTCAGCAAGGGGGCTGCGCTGCATGGAGTTGTCGCGGTGGACTTGTACCAGCAACCCGGTGAATACCACATGACGGTGTATGAGGCGGCAAGCAAACGAGCGTTATTCACTAAAGCACTCATCGTCAAACAAGGGGAATTTGAGAAGAGCGTCAGCCCGCGCTGGAACACACAGGTTTTTGGCCAAGCTGATCTCGACAGGATCGCCAGGGAGAAACAGGCAATAGCTGAGGCCCTTCGCACCTCCTCTTCTCAGCCCCTTTGGCAGGATGGGACGATCTATCCGATTGAAAAGACTGGTCACACCGGATTGATGACGACTCCTTTCGGCCAGATCCGGATGAATCCAGCCCAAGACTGGTTTCGGTTTCACCGGGGAACCGATTTTCAGGCCCCAGAGGGCTTTCCGATATGGGCGATTGCCGCCGGAAGGGTCGCGCACATCGGCCATGATTATCTGTTGGAAGGCAATATCACGGTGATCGACCATGGCCTGGGGATATTTTCTTCGTACCTGCATCAGTCAGCGTTTCTCGTGAAGGTGGGGGATGAGGTCACGAAAGGAGGCGTCATCGGACGAGTCGGGAGCACCGGGAACAGTAACGCGCCCCACTTGCACCTTGCGCTCAGGATCGGCGGGGCAGTGGTTGATCCATTACAGTTTATTGAAGCCCTGCGGGGGCTATGACCGCGATTGTCCGCCCAGCCGACGCTCTCCAGCACGATATAGGCGCCGGGGGACAGAAAAAAATTTAATACAGCTAGAATCCATTCTGTGTAAAAAGTTCTGCGTAAAAAGTTCCTCCTTCCTCACAACAGGTTCCCGGGCCACCTTCCATCTCCAGGGTTCTCATCAGCGGCAGAGTTTCTATTGTACCCGGTGATCGACCCGAGAGCCCGAAGAGCCGAGTTCGTCCAAGAAGGCGTGTACTGTCACTTCTTGGACCTTTCTTGTCACCGTTCGCCTGGGCTAACCAGTCCATCAAATCCTTTTCCTCGCTTCTAAGTTTCGGCAGTTACTAGGGTCGGCGTGAGGCTGATCGGTGGGGCCGTCGATTGGCAACGAACTTGCAACAACTTCACATCGCTAGCCGCTAACGGCTGGCCGGGTGTTTCGTTCTCTTTTTACCCCTAACTGGAGGAGTGAAACTATGCAAGCGTTGCGAAGGAGGCTTCTTGTCACCACCATTTGTCTTGCTGTATCAGTCTTCGTGTCGGCTGGTGTGAGCCATGCCAAGAAAGGTGGTTCGAAAGTCAAGGTGAAGGTTGAAGCAGAACTGGAGCCGTGCGGCGCAGTCGCTCTGGCTACCTCTCCGTGTGCCCCGGGCGGCACGCCTCCTGAGTCCGACGCCAAAGGGGAGGCAAAGCACGAGAAAGAGACCCGAAATGGGGTCATTAAGAAGGACGAGTTTAAAGGGAAGGTCAAGATCCCGGTCGATCCGGGCTCTCAATTGGGGATCATAGACGAGGCTGCGGCGGAGGGGGCTGACATCCGCGTAATCCTGAGCCGCGCTGGTGCTGACTTTGCTGAGTGCCGTCTCGTCTTCGATGAGATCGAGGAAGAGGATGACGATGACGAGGTCCAGGCAGAGTACAAGGTGGATGTGCGGATAAAGAAAGGGGCTGTGCAAGCGAAGAAAGGTGTGTGCGACATGGACTTGGCAACTGCCGGCATCCAGTCGGGTGTTCCTGATGCCCAGGCTGGCGATGTGGTGACGGCCACGCTGGTGGTCAACCCAGCCGATCGAACCTTAGACGTTGATTTCCTACAGGGTACTTTCGAGCTGGACTAAGCGTCCGATCCTCTCAAGCTCCCACTGCTGACGCATCAAGGGGGCCGGGTGATAATCCGGCCCCCTTGTGCCTTTTCCGGACCTCAATTCCTCTTTACAATCTTCGAGTTATTGTGTTATTTTCACTCTACGGCAAGGAGGTGAGTTTATGTCTGGACATTCTAAGTGGTCGGGCATCAAACACAAGAAGGCTAAGATAGATGCCATTCGCGGCCGTGCGTTTACCAAGCTGATCAGGGAGATCACGGTAGCCGCCAGGGTGGGCGGAGGCGACCCGACCGGGAATCCTCGTCTTCGATTGGCAATCGAGAGGGCCAAGGCTGTTAATATGCCTCAGGACAACATCCAGCGAGGCATCATGAAGGGCACGGGTGAGCTCCCTGGCGTTTCCTACGAGGAGTATGTCTACGAAGGGTACGGGCCGGGTGGCGTCGCCGTCCTGCTTGAGGTGTTGACCGACAACAAAAATCGGACCGCCCCGGAGTTCCGTAAGGCATTTTCCAAGTACGGAGGAAACCTGGGTGAATCAGGATGCGTCGCGTGGCTGTTCGAAAAAAAGGGGCTGATTCAAGTGGAAGCGGCCGCGGTTGATGAGGATCGGCTGCTCAGCGTTGCGCTGGAGGCGGGCGCCGAGGATGTTCGCCGGTCAGACAATACCTTCGAGATTATCACCGCACCAAAAGACCTCGAACGGGTCAAGGAGTCCATGGCGAAGGAAAAGATCGAGGTCGTCGACGGAGAGGTGACCATGCTCCCACAGAGTACCGTCAGACTGGAAGGGAAGCAGGCGCAGCATATGCTCCAGTTGATGGAGGCGCTTGAAGAGCACGACGATGTCCAGAATGTGTACGCGAACTTCGATATCTCCGAAGAGATTATGGCGGCAGTGACCGGCTAGGCCTGTGGTGAGCTTTGTCGAACCATTGGATCGCCCGATGATCTCGATGGAACGGCTGTGCTGGTCTTAGGGGTTGATCCAGGGGCCAGCGCTACCGGATACGGGATGGTAGCTCGCAGTGATGACGGTGTATTACGGGCCGTCGAATACGGTAGCGTCATCACCACGCCTAGAGATCCCTTCCCTTCCCGCCTTCAACAGATCTTCAGCCGCCTGACCGAGCTAATCCGTTGTTATCAGCCAGAGTGGGCAGCGATCGAAAGCCTTATCTTCGCGAAAAATGTACAAAGCGCGTTCAAGTTAGGCCAGGCGAGAGGGGTCGCCCTTCTGGCTGCCGCGCAGAGTGGCCTTACCATTGCAGAGTACACCCCGCTGCAGGTGAAAAGCGCTGTAACCGGGTATGGCGCTGCTGGTAAAGGCCAGGTCCAGCAGATGGTTGAATCGCTCCTTGGTCTTAAAGAGCCGCTGCGTTCGGCTGACGCCGCCGATGCGCTGGCCGTAGCCATTTGTCACCACCATTCGGCCAAGCTCCTGCACCTGTCGAGAGGCAGAGGACGGTGATCGCAGCGCTCCGCGGACTATTGGCATCCAAGAATCCCGGGCATATCGTTGTCGATGTAAACGGGGTCGGTTACCAGGTCTTTATCCCTCTTTCGACGTTCTATCAGCTCCCGGAGATCCAACAGGAGGTACGCCTTCGCATCTACACGCATGTCCGCGAGGATGCTATCCAATTGTACGGGTTTCATGCTCTCGAGGAGAAGATGACGTTCGAGCTGCTGACGGGAGTCTCCGGGATCGGGCCTCGTCTCGCAGCCAACATCCTGTCAGGAATCTCGGTGGAGGAGTTTATCCCGGCCATTCTAGAGAGCGATATTGCTAGACTCAAGGCGATTCCAGGGGTGGGTCGAAAAACGGCCGAGCGGATCATCTTGGAATTGAAGGATAAGGTCCTGGAGGTTCCTTGTGCGAGTCGAGCCGTAGTTGGCCACCAGCCGAGCCCGGAACGGGATCGTACGATCGAAGATGTCGTCTCTGCGCTGCTGAACTTAGGCTGCAGCCGCAAAGAAGCCTCAGCGGCGGCAGAAGCGGCGCATCAGGCCGTCGGCAATGGGGCGGACTTTGAACAGTTCGTCAAGCATGCGCTGAAAACCCTCTCCGAGAGGACAGGGAAGCGGTTATGACATCGGAGAAGCAGAAGAAGGAGAGCGGGCCAGAACGGGTGGCAAATCGGCAGCTCCAGGACGAGGATCAGGATCTCGAGCTAAGCCTGCGCCCAAAAGCCTGGGATGACTACATTGGCCAGGAAAAGGTCAAGGCGAACCTTCAGGTCTACGTACAGGGGGCCAAGGCGCGAAGAGAGCCCCTGGACCACCTGCTCTTCTACGGCCCTCCGGGGCTTGGCAAGACCTCTCTCGCCTTTCTCATTGCCTCGGAGATGGGGGTGAGCATCCGGGTCACCTCCGGACCGGTGATCGAACGGCAGAAAGACTTGGCGGCAATCCTCTCCAGCCTCAGGGAAAATGATGTCCTGTTTATTGACGAGATCCACCGGCTGAATCCCCTGGTCGAAGAGACCCTCTACCCGGCAATGGAAGATTACAAGCTGGACCTGATCATCGGTCAGGGTCCGAGCGCACAGACCTACCGGCTGAAGCTGCCGCGTTTCACGTTGATCGGGGCCACGACTCGCGCCGGGCTTCTGTCCTCGCCTTTGCACAACCGGTTTGGTGTGGTCCAACGCTTGGACTTTTACGATGCGACTAACCTCTTTAGGATCGTCCTACGGTCGGCAAAGATCCTGGGGGTATCGATCGTCGAGGACGGCGCGTGGGAAATCGCGCGACGCTCCCGCGGAACGCCTCGCATCGCCAATCGCCTGCTGCGGCGCATCAGGGATTTCGCCCAAGTGCTGGGAGATGGTATCATCACCCGTGAAGTTGCACGGGGCGCGCTGGAACGGCTCGAGGTGGACACCATCGGGTTCGACGAAATGGATCGGCGGATCCTGCACACCATCATCGAAAAGTTTGCCGGAGGGCCGGTTGGAATCGAGACGATCGCAGTCGCTGTAGGAGAGGAAAAAGAGACGATCGAAGACGTCTACGAGCCGTTTTTGATCCAGCAAGGGTTTCTGGCTAGGACCCCAAGGGGTCGCACTGTCACTCGTCTGGCTTTTGATCATTTCAATCTCCCCCGCCCGGCCGAGTCACAGGGCGAGTTATGGCATGGGTAGATTGCGTCTATAGCGTATGACGTGACGACGCAATGGACGCGAAAGACGCAAATGCAGGGACTGGATTCACTCGCCAGGCTGTTGATTGTGTTCGGCCTCATTCTGGCCGTCGTAGGGGGACTCATCCTGTTCGTCGGAAAGGTCCCTTTCATTGGGAGGCTACCGGGGGACATCTACATCCAACGAAAGAACTTCTCATTCTATTTCCCCCTGACCACCTCAATACTGTTGAGCATCCTCCTGACCATACTCTTTTCATTATTTCGCCGCCGGTGAGCGGCGCCGATGCTGCCAGGAGCTGATTCATCCCGTGTCTATTCCTCTGCGGACAGCCGACTTTGACTACATCCTGCCCCCCGATCTGATTGCCCAGGCGCCCGCCCCCGAACGCGATCGCTCGCGTCTCCTGGTCCTGAATCGGAACACAGGCGCCCTGCAACATCGGATCTTCCGAGATCTTCCAGAATACCTCCTTCCAGGAGATCTGTTAATCATCAATGAGGTCAAAGTGATCCCCGCCAGGCTCTTCGGTCGATCCGAGCGGCGACATCTCATCGAGGTATTGCTCCTGTGCGAAGTTGAAGCCGATCCCGGCTTAAGGCATGCCGGGACAGGCTACTGGGAGGCTTTAGTCAAGCCATCCAGGCAGGTTCGGGCCGGCGACCGCCTTGCCCTGGCCGATGAAGCGATCACGGCTGAGGTGATAGAGAAACGCGGTGAGGGACGCCACCTGCTCAAGCTCGTGTATGACGGAACACTCAGCGACCTTTTGTGGCAATTCGGTCAGATGCCAGTTCCACCCTACATCAAAAGACAACCTTCCCTCAACCCTCAACCCTATCCCCTAGACCCTAGCCCTTTGGATCGCGAGCGATACCAGACGGTATACGCAAAGCATGAAGGGGCCATCGCGGCGCCCACGGCCGGCCTCCACTTCACGCCGGAACTGATCGAGACGCTCACGCGGCAGGGTGTCGCCGTAGCCCCGATCACCCTCTATGTCGGCCCTGGTACGTTTCGTCCTATTCGGGTAGAGGAAGTTTCTGCGCATCAGATGGAGTCGGAGCGTTACATTGTTCCAGAACAGACGGCCCTGGCGATTAAGACCGCGAGGAGAGAGGGGCGGAGGGTGATCGCGGTTGGGACCACGACCGTCCGGGCCCTGGAGCATGCCGCAGTTGATGGCGATGTGAGGTCCGGGGCCGGCGTAACAAACCTCTTTATCTACCCGGGCTATCGCTATAAGTGTATCGACGCCCTGATCACCAACTTTCATCTTCCTCGCTCCACCCTCTTCATGCTGGTCTCAGCCTTCGCAGGCCGGCAAGCCATTGTAGCTGCGTATCGTGAGGCTATCGCCCTACGCTACCGTTTCTATTCCTACGGCGACGCGATGTTAATTGTGTGATAAGGTAGCCAGACAGCCTTCAGCGGTCAGCACGTTATAGGTTCTGATCTGGCTGAAGACTGAGGGCCTCATGGGAGAGTTAGTGACCTTCGAGTTGCTGAAGATCGATGTTGCAACAGGCGCACGGCGTGGGAGGCTGAGGACGCCCCACGGTATAGTGGAGACCCCTGCATTCATGCCATGCGGGACAGGAGGCGCGGTCAAGGCGCTCACGCCCCATGAGCTGGAGACCGAGGGGGTACAGATGACCCTGTGCAACACCTACCACCTCTACCTGCGTCCCGGCCACCGGCTCATCGAGGAGCTCGGCGGTTTACATCGCTTCATGGCGTGGCCCGGCTCGATCCTTACCGACAGTGGGGGGTTCCAGGTCTACAGTCTGGCTCGGCTTCGACAGATCTCAGAAGAGGGGGTGAGTTTTCGGTCCCATCTTGACGGATCACTTCACTTTCTCTCGCCGGAGCTCGCCATCGAAGTCCAAAAATCTCTTGGGGCGGATATCATCATGCCGCTTGACGAGTGTGCCCCATATCCCTCGACCACCGACTATCTTCAGCGGTCGCTAGGGCTGACGCTCAAGTGGGCAGAACGGTCCCGGGTAGCCCATCCCAATGGGCAACCGGCGTTGTTCGGCATCTTACAGGGCGGGACCGACAAGGCGCTTCGGGAACAGGCCGCAACAGCCCTGCAGAAGATCGGCTTTGACGGCTACGCATTAGGCGGTCTCGCCGTCGGTGAGCCGAAAGCGGTCATGTACGAGACCGTCGCTCATACCACGCCGCTCTTGCCTGTCGATCGGCCTCGCTACCTGATGGGGGTCGGAACGCCGGAGGATCTCGTGGAAAGTGTGATGCGGGGGGTGGACATGTTCGACTGCGTGATGCCCACCCGGCACGGCAGGACCGGAAGCCTGTTTACCAGCCAGGGCCGGATCAATATTAAGGGGGCGGCGCATGCGTCAGACGAGAGGCCGCTCGATCCCGCCTGTGATTGTTACACGTGCCGGCACTTCTCCCGCGCCTATCTCCGGCACCTCTTTATGGCGGGCGAGATCCTTGGGCTGCGTTTGAACACGCTTCACAACCTTCATTTCTATCTTACGCTCATGCAGCAGATCCGCCAGGCTATCGAAGATGGGAACCTTGCCGCATTCCGGACAAGGTTCCTTGAGGAAGCTGGTACACTGAATCGCGACGAAACCGTAGCGTAACTACTCAGGTAGATAGACTGTAGGCTTTTAGACTGTAGGAACGCGCACGGATGAGCCAGGCATTTCCGAATGCAACGCGAACATGCGCAACGACTAACAGCCTACAGCCTAAACACCTGAGTAGTTACACCGTGGCATAACAGAAGAAGACTAAGAGGAGGTCAGAAAATGGGAATGGCGTATGCGCAGGGGGCAACAAATGGAGGTCCACCTTCAAGCATGCTCGGGGCCCTCATCACTCCGATAGCGATATTCGTTGTCTTTTATTTCTTAATGATTCGCCCCCAGCAGAAGAAGTCGCGAGAGCAAAAGAATATGCTCGAAAACCTGAAGACCGGCGATCAGATCGTAACTACTGGAGGATTGTACGGTACAATAGTCAAGTTTGGTGAGAACAACCGGGTCAAGGTCAAGCTCGCCGAGAATATTACGGTTGAGATCGCCAGGGGCGCCATTACCGAAAAGGCCGCCGAGACAACGGAGGTGGCGAAAGGCAAGAGCGAATAAGCCTACACCTCTAGGATAGCGCACTTCAGGTGCTGGTTCTCCCGGACACTGAGTAAGAGCGGATGACCCTGAACTTGGGCGCGTAGCTACGTTCAGTCGAAGGGGGCAATGGGTATCGGCGGGAGCCTAGACGAGCATCTGTTGGAAGAGCTCAACGGGAAGGTGGTAGGATAGGAGCAGCGTCCGTCCATGAGACGGCTTGTTACAGATCTGTCTGCTAACGGGCTATAGCTTTCTCCTCCCAGGCCGCATAGTCTTCGGTGAAATATTTAAGTCGAACTTTTTTGAATTCTCGCGTCGTCCACAGCATCGCGTAATCGCCAATCCCCGTCTCCCGGCTGATCGCCGCCACCGTCTCCTCACATGCTTCGCGGCTCTTCTGATGGACCATTGTAAAGAGTGTAAACGGCCACTCCGGATAGACGGGGCGCTGATAGCAGTGGCTCACCGCGCGAAACTGAGCCATTTGATGTCCAATAGCCTCTACCTTTCCTTCAGGCACAGGCCACGCCACCATCACGTTCCCGGTGTAGCCGGCCTTGCGGTGGTTCAGGATCGCGGCAAAGCGGCGCATAATGTTCCGCTTCAGAAGCTCCTGGGCGCCGGCCAAAACCGCCTCAACGCCTAGTCCGCACTGCCTGGCCACCTCACGAAACGGCTCCTCGACAAGCGCCAGATCATGTTGAAGGACCCGTACGATCTGGCGCTCAGTAGGATTTAAGCAATACCCGGCAGCGCCGCCGTTGCCCGCAAAGAATTTACCCTCTTCCTTGCGCGTACCTGTACCTTCAGCGTCCATATCCAGGCGCACCCCGATCTTGAAGACTCTGAGCGTCGGGAAAAGCCGTGCCGCGTCGGCGCCTGTCTCTCGCGCCAAAACGGCCACGCTGCCCTCGAGCCCGAGTTGGCTTTCGGACTCAACCGCGAGGGTAAACCACACATTATACGGGAAACACGCATCAGGCTTGTAGTTGCTGGAGAATGCGCACGAACGCAGGTAGTTGTGGCTTACGCCCGGATGAGCGTTAATCCAGACGGCAGCTTGGTCAACACACTCCTCACGCAACCGGAAGCCTACCAGCGATGACCGATAACCAAGGCGCGACGTATCGAAGATGGCGCCGATGTTTCGGATGAGGCTTTCGGCTTTGAGTCTGGCAACGCGCCCGAGCACATCGCCTTCGGTCAGTCCCAGGCCTTCGCCGAGGGCGCGGTACGGGCGCTCCACAAGTGGGATACCGGCCTGCATCGCGTCCAGCAGGTTACCGTCAATTGTGTCTATCCCGACCACGAAGATTCCTCTATTACGTTGAAAATAGCCGTCAGCAATCAGCGCTCAGCTTCAGACAAACCCCCCTGACCCCCCTTTCAAAAAAAAAGGGGGGGGACACCTCTACGTTTCCCTCCCTCCCCCTTTCGTAAAGGGGGAGGGAGGGGGTTTTCGTAAACCGTGGTGCGGCCACGGCCGCATGGGGTGTCACTCTGGTCTCTTCTCTCCCTGAGGCGAAACAGCCGGGAACGCCTTCACCGAAAGGTCTTGGCCAATATGGCACTGCAAGCAAAAATCATTGCGCGTAGGATGCGGGACGATTGGAGCCCCGCCGACCCCGAATTCGTGGCATGCCAAACACGCTCCCTTCCTCGCTTCCGCGTCGTGGGGGATTAAAGGCGGGGCGCCTTCGTAGGCGCGAGGCAGTCTCTTACTGCCCTGTTGAGGAGCACCCTGCTCGGAGAGCGCGCTCCCGCTGAGAGTGGCCAGCACACCAAAGAAGAAAATCCAAAAGATAAGCATTCTTAGCGGCTTCATGAATATCCCTCACACTTTCTCGATCCGAACCGCACACTTCTTAAAGTCTGGCTGCTTAGAAATAGGGTCGTAGGCGTCAAGCGTCACCAAATTGATGAGAACATTTTCATCGAAGAACGGCACAAAGACCACGCCTTTCGGGACCATGTTTCTTCCGCCCAACTCGGCCTTGGTCACGATCTCCCCGCGGCGCGATTGGACACGAACCGGGTCTCCAGCCTTGATTCCCAAGATGCCCGCGTCCTCGGGGTTGATCCACACGGGAGCAAAGGGGGCGGCACGGTGAAGTTCAAGGACTCTCCTCGTAATAGTCCCTGTATGCCAGTGCTCAAGAACGCGGCCTGTTGTGAGCCAAAAAGGATATTGCTTATCGGGCTGCTCGGCGGGCGGCTCGTAGGGCCGTGCCCAGATCACGGCACGACCATCAGGTTGGCCATAAAAACGGACACCCTCGCCCTTTTTGACGTACGGGTCGAAGCCCTCCCTGTAACGCCACCGTGTTTCTTTTCCCTCGACCACCGGCCAGCGCAGTCCACCCCGGACCTTCGCGTACACATCATAGGGCGCGAGATCTTTTCCCGACCCCTGGCCGAATTGGCGATACTCCTCAAAGAGCGCCTTTTGTAGGGGTTCCTCCCCATAGGCGAACAGGTGCCCCAAATCAAGACGCTTGGCTAGTTCGACGATCTGCCAGAGATCGTCCTTCGCTTCACCAGGCGGATCGACCATCTTGAACCAGTGCTGTGTCCGCCGCTCGGTGTTACCAAACATCCCCTCTTTCTCGACCCACATGGCCGACGGAAGGATGAGATCGGCATGCCGAGCGGTTTCGCTGGGATATACCTCGGAGACAATGATAAACCGCTCGCCTCCCTTTCGCGCACCCCTGCGATAGCGACCCGCATGGGGTAAGGTCTGAAAGGGGTTGGTGGTGTTGATCCAGATCACCTTAATATCACCGCGATCCAGGGCGCGAAACATCTCCATGGTATGATACCCGGGTCTGGGTGAAATCTTCTCAACCGGGACATTCCAAATGTGCGCGGTTTTTTTCCGATGCTCTGGATTCGCAACAAACATGCCGCCGGGAAGCGTGTGGGACAGCACGCCTGCCTCTCGCGTGGTCCCGCACGCTGAAGGCTGCCCGGTCAGCGACAAGGGACTGTTGCCAGGCTCAGCGATTTTACCGGTCAGTAGGTGGAGGTTATAGACAAGGTTGTTGATCCAGGTGCCGCGCACGTGCTGGTTGAAGCCCATCGTCCAACAGGATACGGCCTTGCGCTTGGGATCGCCCAAGAGCCGAGCAATCTGACGGATCGTGTCAGCCGGGACGCCAGAGAGTTTTTCAGCATATTCCGGTGTGTAGATGTCCAGGAATTTTTTGTACTCCTCGAAACTTATCGCTTGCGCCTTATCAGCAAAAGGCTTGTACGTCTTCCAACTGGTTTCTGAAGCCCCCCCATACTCAAAGTTGTCCTCCACGCCATAACCGATCCCTGTCAGCCCCTTTTTGAAGGTGACATGCCTCTCAATAAACGCATCGTTTGTGAGCCCTTCTTTCACGATGACATGCGCCATGGCATTGGCGATGGCGAGGTCTGTGTGAGGCTTGAAAATAGCTACGATATCTGAGAGCGCTTCGCTGCTGCGGTTCAGATAGGTTTGCAGGCTGACGATCTTGACGTTGGAATCCTGGTGTTTCCGCTCAACCATCCGCGAGTAGAGGATCGGATGCATCTCTGCGAGGTTGGAGCCCCAGATAAAAAAGGTATCGGTCAACTCGATGTCGTCGTAACACCCCATGGGCTCATCCATGCCGAAGGTCGAGTAGAAACCGGCCACGGCCGAGGCCATGCAGAGGCGCGGATTGCCCTCAAGGTTGTTAGAGCCAATCCCTGCCTTCATCAGTTTATTGATGGCGTAGCCTTCAAAGACCGTTGTTTGACCCGAGAAGTATGCGGCGACTGACTCTGGACCATACTGTTGGATAGCCCCCTTAAACTTGGAGGCCATGATATCCAACGCCTGGTTCCAAGAAATCTGGACAAACTTATTGCCTTGGCGAAGCAGCGGCACCTTATAGCGGTCAGAACCATAGAGAATTTTGGGAAGACTATAGCCTTTGATGCAGAGAAGGCCACGATTGACGGGAACCTCCGCATCTCCCCTGACAGCCACCACCTTCCCTTGCCGAAGACCCACCAGTACGCCGCATCCGACGCCGCAGAAGCGACAAGGGCTCTTCTTCCATTCCTCTGCCGACGCCTCGGCAGCTTGCGCTTGACCCACCGAGCTAGGGAGTAGCGCGCCAGACGAGGAAACGATTGCAGCGCCTGCTCCCGCCAAGGTCTTTAACAGCTCTCTACGAGAAAGTTTCATAATCGACCTCTGCTGTCCAGATTAGCCGAAAACCGGCACCGTAATCTCTCACATCCCGAACTTATGCGCCCGATTGGTAAAAAAGATCCCGGATGGATGATCCGCCGGGAACTCCTTCAGCACCTTAAAGGTCGCCGTGTCGTAGACAACCACTTTACCGCCGTCCATGAGAGAGACGTATGCAGCTTCTCCCTTGGGCGTGAACTGCGGATGTGTGGCCCCTGGTCCAGGGTTGAGCGTTTTGACAACTTTCATGCTGTCAACGTCAATGACATCGATCAGGTCCCCGTTTTTGCCGATAATGTCCACCCAGACCTGGCGTCCGTCTGGCCGCGCCACTGTATAGAGGGCGGTGCCGCTGATCGGTATGGGCGTAAGCGGCGTCCAATCAAGCGCTGAATACACCAAGGCAACCTCGCGCTTGAGCGCAGGAAGAAAAGCCAGCCTGCCAGTAAGAGCCCAGCCTTTGAGGTGTGGAATCTTCCACAGCGGAACCTCGGCACCCTTACCCTGCTCGGCCAGAATCGGCGAGACCCGCTCGAGCCTCCACGTGTCGAGGAGTCCCATCCAGTCAGATCCTAAAAAGCCCGCAAGGTAGTAGCGTCCGTCCGGAGTAATCAGTGCGTCGTAGGGCTCCTTCCCGACATCCGTAAACTTTCGGATGACTGGAAACTCTTTTTTCCCCGCGTCCACAACCCATACACTGTTGGCGTCCATCAAGGAAAAAACAAGCAGATTCCCTGGCGCGTCGACTAATCCCACTACCCGTGACGGAAGCTCCTCTCCGCTCGCGTCCGCACGTACTGCTGGGATCGTCTTCACCAGATCCAGCGTATCGGCATCCAGAATGCGCACCTCGCCGGGAACGTAATTGCTCAGGGCCACGTACTTGCCATCCTGGCTGATCACGCCGCCGACGGACAATCCCCCTGCGTTCACCTGCTTGACGAGCTTGAGAGTCAAGAGGTCGATCTTCGATACCTGAGCCTCGCGACCGATGACGTAGGCGTAACGTGCGTCCGGGGAAAATTTCACTGTCGCATGGCTGAGGTTACCGAGCCCGGAAATCCGCCCCAGAAGCTCATGACGAGAAGAGTCGATGACAAGGACGCTGCCGGCCAGCCGCTCGACGACGACCACCAGCGACGCTGTGCCCCAACGCGGGTCATTGGCGCTCGATTGCATGGCAAGCCGAGAGCAACTCAATTGTAATGGCAAGCCGAGAGCAAAGAGCAAGAGAATGAGAAAGGCCTTAGTGGACCGAGGTGAGCGTGACGGCACGACCGTCCTCCTTTTCATCTGATGAGATCCCCAACTCCTCGTCGCTTAGGTAGCAGCCCGGGTCGGAAGCCCATAGGTCCCCGGTCGTTGCCTCTGCTCTTACTCTCGAATTGCCGCCGCAAAGCTCAAGATAAGGGCAGCGAGCGCAACGGCCCTTGAGGGCTTGACTGCGATCTTTCAGCACACGCATGACCGGATCGGCGGTATCCTCCCAGATCGCGGCAAAACTCCTCTCGCGGACATTACCGAAGGAGTAATGGCTCCAAAAAGGATCGGCATGGACATTTCCGAGGTTGTCGATGTTTCCCAGCGAGATTCCGGAGCTATTCCCTCCTTGACGTTGAAGGAGACGGAAAACCGATTGCGCCCGCGCAGGGTCGGAACGTCGCATCTTCAAGTAGACGTAGACGCCATCGGCATCGTTGTTGCCGGTGGTCACATCGATCTTTACGCCACGGCGGTGAAAATCGATAACTCTTTGCATGAGATAATCGAGTGCGCCCCGCTTTTCCTCAGGTAGAAGATCGTCATGAGCGAGCCCTACGCCCCGTCCCGCATAGACCAGGTGCGAGAAGTAGAGGCGGTCCAGATTCTCCTTCTCTGCCATATCAAAAATCGCGGGCAGATCAGGGAGTATCCGGCGGCAAAGAGCAGTCCGAACGCCGACCTTTATTCCTTCATCGCGAGAGTGGCGCAGCCCTTGTAGCGCCAGCGCAAACGAGCCCTGCATTCCGCGAAAGCGATCATGCACCTGTCCGATTCCATCCAAGCTCACACCAACATAGGTAATACCGGTAAGCCGCAGCCTCTTCGCCGCAGCGGCGTCTATCAGGGTACCGTTCGTTGATAGTGCGCAACGTACCCCCAGATCTCGGGCGTACCCAGCGAGCGTGTAGAGATCTTCCCGGTACAAAGGATCTCCGCCGGAAAGGATGACCACCGGAATCCTATAGCGAGCCAGATCAGCAATCAGCCGCTTCCCTTCGTCAGTCGTCAACTCATCGGCGTAGGCGCGGTCCTGCGATTGGCTGTAGCAGTGCAGGCAATGGAGGTTACAGCGCCGCGTCATGTTCCAGATGACCACCGGCCTTTGGGCAGAGGGCGGCAAAGACAACCCGCCTTTCTGCCTCGA